>NZ_LZHO01000033.1:0-2230 GCF_001690895.1 Gilliamella sp. Nev5-1
TTGTAACTATAGTGCTCTTTTATGCCATCAGCTAGCTCTTTTACGATGAGTTTTCCACGGCTATCACGTTGGTAGCGGGTAATGAGCGGTTTTTCATCATGTTGGTTACCATACTCGTGTTTTTCAATTAAATAGCCATTTAAATCGTAATGATAAGTGGTTTTTACCTCGTCAAAACCAATTTCTTCACTCAATTGCCCCGTTGGCGTGTAGCTGAAGCGGTAACGTTCCCCTTTCTGATTTTCAATTTCACTGATTTGTAGATGGATATTATCATAACGAAATTTCAGCCGTTCGCCATCTGGCAGCCGCTTTTCGGTCATTAAATGTAATGGCGAAGCGTAGTCATATTCTGTGACTTTACCCGCTTCATCTTTAAACCAAGTCACTTTGCCATAAGCGTTGTATTGATACTCACGAGTGGTGTTATTCGGGTAGGTGATTTTTGTGATTTGTCCTAAATCGTCATAAGTATAATAGGTCTTGCCCTGTTGTCCATCACTGACGACCGTGAGCCGAAGTAAAGCATCATAGCTAAATTGAAAAAGACGTCCATCGGAAAAGCCTAGCTGTTGTAATTCACCGTTATCTCCCCACGTAAAATGTTGTTCGCTACCATCAGGGTATTGGGTCGATAAACGCTGTCCATCTTCATTATAACGATGACGAGTGAGTAAACCGTCGGGCGTTTCCAACTCAATAATGTCGTCGTGATGGTTATAACGTATTCGCCATATCAGCCCATTTTTTTCAATTCGAATAATTCGTCCACGTTGCCAAGTATAATCTTCATAACTGTTGTCTGGGTAAATAATGGTTTTTAACTCGGCATTAACCGTATATTCATAGTGGGTTTGATGCCCTAACGCATCAATCTCAACGGTTTTCAATCCCTCTTCATTATACTGATAGGTTTTGGTCGCCCCATTAGCATCGGTTTCTGACTGTAACAAACCATCTTTATGGGTGTAACACTTTTGACTGCCATCAGCCATGGTGACAATCACGTTTTCATCTGAAATCTATTGATTAAATAATGTAAGCACTATCAATTATTTTGGCTTGGCGGATAATCCAAAATAGCTTCCTTGTACCCATCCATATCATTAAAATAATTACTCGTAAAGTTATAATCCCACATAGGTGACTCTATAGCATTAAAATAACTAATATTTAGTGATATCCTTTTTTTAATTAATTCTGTTTCTTTTTCATTATTAATTTTTATTATACCTTTATCGCCTCCTACCACGCCATCATCACCATCTATCATTAATGGAAGAATTTTATCCTCCTCCAACTCTAAAAAAACTTTACCTTGAAAAATGGCTCGACCAAAAATATTTGAATCTAAGTGTTCTGAGTCATATCCACCTAATACAATGTAACGATCTTTAATATTAAAATTTAAGCCTGATGAATGATAATAGTCTCGTTCTTTATGGATCACTTTAAGATCATAGCAGCGAATATTTTCTATCGTGAGAGTAGCTTTTCTGGCTAATACCAGCAGGTCATCAGCGATATTGATGATACTTTTGGGATTTATCAAGAGTATCTGATCTCGCCATATATTCTCATCCATACGTATGGATGCATTTTCGAGATATATTCGGCAAGTTAAATTTTTTTGATCAATTTTCGGTAAAGAACAATAGTTTTTTACACCACTCCAGCCATCAATATCAATGAAATATTCGTAACTATTTGTAATGTCAATTTTATATTTCATAAAATCACCTATTCTTTCTTGAAAATATATTCGTTTAATTGTTCATTTCTAATTGCCTCTCCATTCGACTGAGTATATCCCTTGCTAGAAATTTTTCGTTTATTAATCAATTGCAACCCTTTATTTTTTGCTATAATTTCCAGATTTCTCATATATTTATTTACTTTACCATCACTGCCACGAATGATTATTGTACCATCTTTCTTTAAAACGCGGAGGACTTCATCATTTAAGGGAGCATAGCCATACGGATTATCCATTATAATGGTCTTTTGCGAGCCGGTAGCGATATTCGACAAATTATGCGCATCGCCAGCAAAAACACCTGGCGCCATAGGGTGAGCAGGATGAGATATATTATAAGCACCCTCAATAGGGTTTAGCCCGGCACCAATAACGAGTGTTCCATCCTGTTCAGCAGATTTTAAGTATCTTTTATTTCCAACAATAAACCATTTACATTCTAATCCCAACGGGTCAATTAAGTCTATTGGATCA
>NZ_LZHO01000034.1:0-2460 GCF_001690895.1 Gilliamella sp. Nev5-1
AGCCCTTACCGGCAGCTTAGGTGACACGCTCTATGAATGCCAGTATAATGCCTATGGTCAGATAATAAACGAAACCTACCATCAGGACGATATAGATTCCCTGCCGGATAATCCGTTACGGTTCCAAGGGCAATATTATGATGAGGAGACGGGGTTACATTACAACCTAAACCGTTATTACGACCCGTTTATTGGCAGATATATCACCCAAGACCCACTAGGTATACTGGGTGGGTTAAATAGTTATCAATATGCCGGTAGTGATCCGATAAATTGGATAGATCCGTTAGGATTGATTAAGGTTGAAAATAGTGGATTTGAAGGGGTTGCAGGAAAAGAAAAGATAGGTATTCCAACCACTACCGCTAAGGATCCATTAAGTCCTGTTCAGCAGTATGATGCATATGGTAATGAAATTGTTTATAGAACTATGTCACAAGAGCAATTTAAGCAGTTTGAGAGAACAGGCATAATGCCTCCAACAACCGAAACTTCCATCTCTCCAGTTTTAGGATATTCATCAAAATATAATGGAGTAACCGTAAAAATCGTGGTTAAACAAGGAACATTTGCTAAGTTAGAAGAAATAGGTATTGCAGCAAATTCTGCAGCGGCAAAAGTATTTCCTAATATGTCGATTAAAACTGGGAAATGGATGAAAACCAATACTCGTTTTAAAGTTGAAGGTGGGCAAATGACAACTCAACTTGGACAAGGTAGAGGTATAGAGATTTTTAATGAAAATATTGTTCATTTTGAAAAAGTAAAATAAAGGTAAAAATATGCTATTAAAATTAGAAACTTCTAAAGTTCCAATGAAAATGGTCTTTTTATTATCAAAGGAATTAAAAAATAATCCAGAAAGAGTCGCTTTAACACAAGCATTAACGTTAGACAAATCAAAACCTACAATGGGTCTCAAAGGTACCAATGGTCTTTTTGGATCAAAAGAGTGGTGGAATAGTATTGAGCAGGGGAGGATACCTTTATTATTTATTTCAGGAATAATAAAAAAAGCTTATGTAGCAGGGCAAGATCCCTCAAATTTTAATAATACAGTTGATTTATTACTTGAAGATGGGACAATTCAATCTGTTGGTATTTATACCAACAAAAAAGAAGATTCAAAGCTCTTTAAAATAGGATATAGTGCAAGTATCGTTTATGCATTAGATGAAATGAAATTACAACCAGATTTTGATGGTAAAATAAATCGCTCTAAAACAGCTTTAGAAATGGCAGTCTCATTAGAGCCTGTAGAATAAGTTCCAATTTAGATTCAATTTAACATATCAAATCGGCAAGGTAAGCTTAATACTTAGCTTACTTTGTTAGATTTAAATTATTATTGTGTCAACTAACCATTTGCTATGATGTTATTAGCGTTAATATTATGATAAACCCAAATGTTTTTTGGTGGCATATACTTTGAGCATGATTGCTTTGGCAACCTGATTGTGGAAAAACGTGGAAAAGGCCACAGTCTAATAAACTTATTGCCGAGACCAATAACGATAAACACTGGCAAAGCTAGCTTTACGAGCCAGATTCTTACCGTCCATTAGCCCTTGTGCACGGCAATGCGCAGCAAGATAACATCAAACTCTACTGGTATCAAAACGACCACCTTGGCACACCCATTGCCCTTACCGGTAGCTTAGGTGACACCCTCTACGAATGCCAGTATAATGCCTATGGGCAGATAATAAACGTGTAAATACCCCAAACTTAGTACACAACTCACGTAGAAAATTAAGCTGCCTGTTTTAATGTTTTATATTCGAGCGGTGTCATGTTATTTAATGCCTCATGCGGTCTTTCGGTGTTATAAATCGTTAACCATTCTTCGGTTATTCTCCTTGCTTGTGCTAAGTTGTTAAAAAGATATAAATCGAGTACTTCAGTACGATAGGTACGATTAAATCGTTCAATATAACCATTTTCATAAGGGCTACCGGGCTGGATATAATCAATGGCTATATCATGTGATTTAGCCCAGTTTATAAAGGTTTTTCCTGTAAATTCTGGTCCATTATCGACGCGTATTTTTAACGGATAACCATGATACTCCGCCAATTTATCCAAATAACGAGTCACTCTACCTGCGGGTAAACTCACACCAATATCAATACCTAATGCCTCACGATTAAAGTCATCGATGACATTGAATGTCCTAAAGCGACGTTGATTACGACTACTGTCACTCATAAAATCCATTGACCAACATTCACCTTGTTTATTGGGGGCTAATAACCTTTCCGGGCATCGTGGAGGAATGCGTTTTTTACGCTTTACCCTGAGATTAAGCTTTAATTCACAATACACCCGATATACCCGTTTATGATTCCATTGATAGCCGAGCTTTCTGATACGATTAAAACATTTAGGAAAGCCCCAGCGTAAATGCCGGTCTGTGATAGCATTCAACACCGAAACAATCACCGAATCATCCTGTAACTT
>NZ_LZHO01000035.1:0-48709 GCF_001690895.1 Gilliamella sp. Nev5-1
CGGATCTGTTGTACTGACTTTAACCTCCTTGTATTTCTCTACCGTCGATGGCTTTAAGGCTTTTTTCCGTTTAATTCTCTTTCTGCGTTGATGGCTTGATTAAGCGCATCAATATATTGACTGGGCTCAACAATACGCTGCTCATTACGTGCTTTGCCTTTATTGGCATTTGCTTTTAGGTGAGTACTGTCCGTATATAATACCCGACCACTTATCAACCCTTTGGCAATGGCCTGCTCAACAATATTATCAAAAATCTGTTGATAGATTTCACTGTCATTAAACCGACGGCGACGATTTTGACTAAGTGTTGAGGCGTCAATCACTTTTTCGGTTAATCCCATTCCCAGAAACCAGCGGTAAGCTAAATTGACCTGAATTTCCTGAACCAGACGACGTTCACTGGGGATACCGAAAAGATACCCCAATAGCATGATTTTAAACAGTCTGACCGGATCTTCTGCCGGACGACCGTTATTCGGGCAATAAAGTGGTGCTACCGCTTCTCGAATAAATTCAAAATCAATGACTTTAGCTATTTTACGAACAAGATGATTTTGGGGGACAAGCGCATCTAGTGAGATTTGCTCTATTTTTTCTGGTGTCGCTGGAGTTGGTTTTTTTAGCATAGAAGAACTTCTCTTATAGTGGACTCCTCTCTATTAGATCAAAGAACTCGCCAAAAAGCGAGTTCTTTGTCATCAATCTGAAGCCTTGAATATATCAAGGCTTTTAACTGGAGTTATAATGGCTTTTTAGACGAATCCATAAACCAAAATTATGATAACAGCTACTGGCACAACATAACGAGTTAGTATTGTCCAAATGTTAAACCAAAAATCGTTTAAATTTAACTCTTCACGAATGCGTTTTTGATTCATCATCCAAGCACCAAATACAACCGTACCTAATCCAGTAACTGGCAACATGATTTTACTTGTTAGGTAATCAAGTAAATCAAAAATATTTTTACCAAATAGTTTTACTTCGGCCCATTCATTAAATGACAAAATACAAGCAATACCTAATGCCCAGATAACTAGGCTACTTAAAATCGTTGCTGACTTTCTACCTAATGGTGTTTTTTCTTCTAATAATTCAACCGTTGGTTCAAGTAATGAAATAGAAGAAGTTAGTGCTGCAAAAGTTAGGAAGATAAAGAAAAATACCCCTAAAATAGTGCCACCAGCCATATTTCCAAATGCAATTGGTAGGGTAACAAAAATAAGCCCAGGTCCTTCACCTGCTTGTAAACCATTTGCAAAAACCAGTGGAAATATAGCCATACCTGATAGCATTGCGACAATAACATCTAAAATTACCACTGTGCGGGCGGTAGATAGTAGGTTAACATCTTTTCCTAAGTACGAGCCATAAGCCATCATAATGCCCATACCTAAAGATAAGCTAAAAAATGCATGCCCAAGAGCGGCTAGCATAGCAGTGCCATTAATAGCCGAAAAGTCTGGCGTGAATAAAAATCTAAATGCTTCACCAAAAGATGGACCACTGACATACGCTGCGTATCCAACTAATACTAACAACAAGATACCTAGTCCTGGCATCATAATTTTACACGCTCTTTCTAAACCAGCACCAACGCCCAGTGCTACAATAAATGCGGTAGCAGCCATAAATACAGTGTGCCAAGTTAATAAATGGCTCACATTGCCAAGGAAGTTACTAAAAATTTGTTCTGTAACTTTGCCATTAGCGCCTTCAAAAATCCCTTGACCAGCTAAAATAATGTAATCGGTCGCCCAACCACCAATAACACTATAAAATGATAGGATTAAAAATGATCCTACTACGCCAATAATACCAACCCAACGCCATGATTTAGAACGATTTTCAGAAACAGCAACATCTTCCATGGTATGAATAGGATTTTTTTGTCCACGACGACCAATTAACCATTCTAAAACTAAAATCGGCAAGCCAATAACAAACATAAAAAGCAAATAAGTGAGCACAAATGCTGAGCCCCCCATTTCACCTGCCATATATGGAAATTTCCAAATGTTACCCAACCCAACAGCAGAACCAGCCGCAGCAAGCATAAATCCCATGCGCGAGCTCCATTGTGAGTGATTTTCCTTCATAGTACCCGTACTCATGAATATTTTTTCCTTTATTCTTAATTGGTTAATCCTAGTATAAGCTAATGCTTAAAAACGTTTTTATTAGAGATAAGGTGTTAAATCATGCCATGAAATAAGCATGGAAACAAGAAATCATTAAAACTATTAATATAAATAACAATTTGACTATTAAATTTTATAGTAACTTGAATTCAATTTGTGACAAGCTAATAACTAAATATTAACAGCAGGATAAATTTATATTTTGCCCTTTTATTGATAGTAGTGATGCCTTAAAATGTATGATTATGAATTTAGGCTGTGCTTTATAGGAAAAGTTATTATGTCACAAAATGTTGATTTTAATGAAATAAATAAATTTTCACAATTAGCTGCTCAGTGGTGGGATCTTGATGGCAAATGTAAACCTTTGCATATTATCAACCCATTACGTGTTAATTATATACAACAACATTGTGGATTATTAGATCAAAAAACGGTATTAGATGTGGGGTGTGGTGGTGGTATTTTATCTGAAAGCTTAGCGAAGCTTGGTGCTAATGTGACAGCCATTGATCTTGCTGATGAGCCACTCGCTGTGGCAAAACTGCATGCTGCGCAAAATGGTTTATCTATTGCCTATGAAAAACAGACCGTAGAAGAGCATGCAGAGCAAAATCCTATGCAATATGATATTGTAACGTGTATGGAACTGTTAGAACACGTCCCCGATCCATTTTCAATTATTGATGCTTGTGCAAAATTGCTTAAACCAGGGGGTAAATTATTTTTATCGACGATTAACCGCAATCATAAGGCAAAATTGCTATTAATTTATGGAGCAGAATATATTGCTCGGCTAGTACCTAAAGGTACACATGATTTTAATCGCTTTATTCGTCCCTCAGAATTAATGTCGCTTGTTGAGCAAGCAGGTCTCACTGTTGGTGATGTGATAGGCATGGAGTACCACCTATTGAGAAACCAATTTAAATTAGGACCTAATATTGATGTCAACTACATCTTAATGGCAAACCGTTAGGAAAATAAAAGAGCAATGTGTAGGTTAAAACAAATTGTCTATATAATATGCATATAATTTTATATTATCTTAATAAATCGTATCTAATATAAATATCACTGGTTTTTTTAAGTAAAAGTAAGTAAAATGCTTTGGCAATATTTTATCAACAATCCAACCAATGGTGAATATTGTCATGTCTCGTATAGTTAAAGAAGCACTCACGTTTGACGACGTGCTATTAGTTCCCGCCCACTCAACGGTATTACCGAACACAGCTGATATTAGTACGCAACTAACCCAAACCATAAAACTTAATATTCCAATGCTATCAGCAGCAATGGATACAGTAACCGAATCAGATCTAGCCATTGCGTTAGCACAAGAGGGGGGAATTGGTTTTATTCACAAAAATATGTCAATTGAAAATCAAGCCAATCATGTAAGGCAAGTAAAGAAACACGAAAGTGGTATAGTTCAAGATCCTGTATCTGTTTTACCTACTGCAACCATAAAGCAAGTTATTGATCTAGCTAAAGAGTATGGTTTTGCTGGATTTCCTGTTGTGACTGAAACCCAAGAACTGGTTGGAATTATTACTGCACGAGATGTACGATTTGCCACCGATTTATCTTTACCTGTTACTGCCGTTATGACGCCTAAAGATCGCTTAGTTACCGTCAAAGAAGGTGAGCAACGTGAAATCGTACTTCAAAAAATGCATGAGCACCGTATCGAAAAAGTGCTTGTTGTTGATTCACGCTTCCACCTAAAAGGTATGATTACCGTTAAAGACTACAACAAAGCCGAGCAAAAACCCAATGCCTGTAAAGATGAAAAAGGGCGCCTGCGTGTGGGAGCTGCTGTTGGGGCCGCGCCAGGTAATGAAGAGCGCATCGCCGCATTAGTTGAGGCTGGCGTTGATGTGTTGCTAATTGACTCTTCACATGGCCATTCGCAAGGTGTACTTGACCGTATTTATCAAACTAGAAAGAATTATCCTAATTTACAAATTATTGGCGGTAATGTTGCCACCGCTGAAGGTGCCAAAGCCTTAATTGAAGCTGGAGTTAGCGCTGTTAAGGTGGGGATTGGACCAGGATCTATTTGTACAACACGCATTGTAACAGGTGTTGGTGTGCCACAAATTAGTGCGATTATGGATGCAGTTGAAGTCGCACAAAAACATAATATTCCTGTTATCGCTGATGGTGGAATTCGTTATTCAGGCGACATAGCCAAAGCCATTGCTGCAGGAGCATCTTGCGTTATGGTCGGTTCAATGTTTGCAGGCACAGAAGAAGCACCAGGCGAAATCGAATTATTTCAAGGTCGAGCCTATAAATCATATCGTGGCATGGGATCGCTTGGAGCAATGGCAAAAGGATCGTCTGATCGCTATTTTCAAACCGACAATGCTGCAGATAAACTGGTACCAGAGGGAATAGAAGGGCGCATTGCCTACAAAGGACAATTAAAAGAAATCGTTCATCAACAAATGGGAGGATTAAGATCTTGTATGGGGCTAACTGGTTGCGCAACGATTGATGCATTAAGAACTCAGTCTAAATTCTATCGAATTACTGGCGCAGGCATGAAAGAAAGCCATGTGCATGATGTACTTATCACCAAAGAGCCACCTAACTATAGAGCGGGCGCGTAAAAAAGGGGGGGGAACCTCCTTTTTTTTTGCAAATAAAAAAACTTCAATAAAATCAATTACTTTTCTGAACCGTTTTTATAGAAAACGTACTGTTTTTATAACGTCAAAAGTTATTTTAGGGGAAGTATTGGGGGGAATGTTTTATTCTTTTGGTGCCCAGAATAATTGATGCCATCACGCCTGAATTGGGAGATTTAGTTCTGAATTCTCTCTCAACCCTAACATAAGGCTGCAAAACATGATTTTGGGTTATTCCACCTTTTTATTTAATTTTAATGAGTTGTTCCTGATAAAGCATAGCACTGCCCCAGCAAACAAGGGTATTTGGCTAGGCAGTGCTTATTTTAGTTATCTAAAATATCAATAACTTCATAGCAATCGTTTAATAATTCTATCCACTTTTATACGGCTGAGTCGCTTTATTAATTTATGCACTTGGCTAGGATAAAATTGGCTTGCCTGTATTTGTTGAAAATGAGTGACCAAGGTAGTTTTTTGGCGTATAGCGTTTAGTTCTTGGGTGAATTTGTCACTCAATTCTTGTTTTGGATCATGTATTAATATGCCATTTTCAAGATCTAGCCGCCACGCTCGCGGATTTAGATTGTTGCCTGTTATAAGCACCCATTTATCGTCTACCCAGATACCTTTAAGGTGGTAGCTTTGTTGTTCATCCTTCCATAAGCGGATAATCAGTTGTTCTTTGTCAATAAAGAGTTGCAGGCGCTCGATAAAGCTTCTTAAGTTGATTTCGTATAAATAGGGTAGCCCACCCGATATGTTAAAAGGTTTATCTGGTGGAATGTAAAAATCGTTAGCTTCTTTGTCACCAATAATCAGTTCCACTTTCCGTCCTTTGCGTAACAGACGGATAATGTCGCGGACTAAAATACTTGGTAAATTAAAGTAAGGCGTGCAAAAGATTACTTTTTGTTCGGTAACGTTTATTAAGTGATGAATAATTTTATTTAAAGCATTATTGCGCCCAAGCCCCATTATTGGTGCAACTGATAAAGTTTCATTGTCAGTATTGGCGCTGTATTGGTAGTTTGCATCCATTAAATGTTGGCGCAGGGCTTTGATTTCAGATTTGATCTGTTTGCGGGTTTTATGCGTGCCCAAATTAAGCAATTGCAATGCTTGATATGGTAAAAAATGCTCATGAATAAATTGCACCATGCTATCAGCTAATACTGGATTAGTAATAAAGTGGTAGCGGTCATAACGGTATTTATCGAGTTTGTGTAAATAGACATTATTAATGCTTGCACCGCTGTAAATAACCGTATCATCTATAATAAAACCCTTAAGATGCAATACACCAAGCACCTCACGACGATTAACTGGTACACCATAAATTGGAATGTCAATTTCTGGATTCTTTTGTTTTAATTGGTAATAATAATTGGCGTTAGTATGCGCTTTATCTTCACCAATTCTTCCTCGCTGTGCTCGATGCCAGTCAACAAATATTTTGATATCTAAATTTGGACGTTGCCGTTTAACTTGATAAAGCTCATTAAGAATTTCTTGACCTGCTTCGTCTTGTTCTAGATAAAGTGCGACAATATAAATACGTTGCTGAGCGTTTTTTATCTTGTCAATTAACGCTAGTCGATATGCTTTTGGACTATTGAATATCTCATATTGTTCGGCATTTTGTTGAATTTTTGCTAATTCATCTAGATGCTTTTGGTGATTATATTTTATAAATGGTATTCGCATGATTTATTTATCATTATAACTGGTAAATTACTTTAGGCTAATGATAGTTAAAAGTAATGTAAATAAGACCAGTAAAAATAACACTCCTTTTAAAATGTGCGCATTTCGATTAAGTTGCTTTAGGCTAAATACGCCATATCATTATGCTTATTGACCTTTAGCAGCATGTTTATGCTTTATTGCTAGGATGATAAATGGTTTAAGACTGCTCATCAACCCATGTTTCAATTATTTTGTAAGTTAATGCAAGTACTACTGGCCCAATAAACAATCCCATTATACCAAAACTAAGTAAACCACCAATTACGCCAAATAAAATGAGTAAAAATGGTAAATTAGCTCCTTTTTTTATTAAGTAAGCACGCATTACGCTGTCTAAAGTGGTTAAGATGATGGCAACAACAATTAAACAGATACCCTCAATGGTATGACCTGACCAAAATTGCCAAGCGATGCAGCCAAGCATAACCACTACAGGGCCAATTTGGGCTACACAACAAATAAATAAAATGAGTGTCAGTACGCCTGATAATGGCATATTGGTGAGAAGAAAACTCAATCCGCCGATTAACGCTAAGGTGATGGCGGTCACCACAACGCCTAATGCCACTGCACGGATAGATTGTCCTGCTAAAGTAACGGTGGTTGCACCGTATTGCTTAGAGAGTCGATTAGCTAGTAAGTAGACATATTTAGTGATGCTTTCGCCTTTTAAAAAAAGTAATAGACTAAAAATAATCATGACGCCAGCATGAAAAATAAATATACCAATGTTAGTGGCTTGTTCAAGTAGCCAACCTATCATGGTACCAATATAAGGCTGGATGCTTGACACTAAATCGGTACCATCGGTTTGAATCAGATTTAACCATTTTTGATGTAACTCGGAACCAAAGGTCGGTATGTTTTCCAGCCAGTCAAACGTGGGTAGTGTTTGATGTTGTAACGTTTTAGCCCATTCAATAAGATGGTGACCATTTTGTGCTACAGAGCTAATAATTAATATAAATGGAATAATGCAAACAAATGCAAGTATTAACGCCATAACAAGCAACGATAACCAGCGCTTGTTAAACAGTTTTTTTTGAATTTTTATCATTAATGGCCAAGTCGCAATGACTACCATTACCGCCCAAAAGAATCCAAACAAGAAAACTTCAACAATACGATAGGTAATAATGATTAGCAACCCAATAATTAATAAGTTTAAAATCAACTTGAGTAAATCGGTAGTATTTTTTTCTGCTGGCATTTTAACACCATATTTATTAATCTATATTGTGTTATTATACGCATTATCAATTAAAATTAATATGATGTATTGATGATATGATGTATCGATGATTCATTCTTTCATACTGGAGATTTAAAAATGAAAAAATTATTATTATTGGCATTATTAGGTGTGTCATTAACGGCGTGTGCCAACACACCAAAAATTAAACCTATTGCACAAAATGCTAATGATACAGCACCATTCCCAACGGCTCAAGAGGGCGTTACACGTTATGCTATTCATCTGCCAGCTATTGCTGACGAAAACAATGCAAAAGTTGAAGTAATAATTGGCAAGGAAATGAATGTTGATTGTAACTTACACAATATTGGTGGTACTGTTAAGCAAGAAGAGCTTAAAGGTTGGGGATATTCGTACTATGTGGTTGAAAAGGCCGCAGGTAATATTTCAACTTTAATGGCTTGCCCTGAAGGAAGCAATAAAAATCAATTTGTGACCCTTAACCACAATTTAGGCTTATTTAACTATAACAGCAGTGTACCATTAGTTTTTTATGTGCCTAACGATTTGCAAGTTAAATACCGTGTTTGGCAACCTAAGGATAAAATTCTAGAAGCTAATGCAGAATAATCTGTATTTATGAATTGTTAATTGGTTATCAATTATCGATTGAGTGGTCAAAATCTGTCCACTCAATCTTGAAACTTTCAATATTTGATTTTTTAAGTGGACATCTTTGAAAAAAAAGGTATTTTATCCCTTGTAATGCAAGGTTAGCTCTACATGTTCATTTATCATTATTAATGACTTGTGATTGCCTGATTACCTCGGTTTCGCTTGGCGGTGTTACATTGGTAATTTATATCATTTTCTCAACGTCGATGGCAAAATTTGGGGGTCCGTTGTTTCTTTGCAATGGGCTTGTGTCTAACATGTAATATCCCTACAACTAGAGGAGAAGTGGTGAGCATGTTTACTCAACGTAAAACAATTCTTTCAATCGTGGCTGGTGTTTCACTAGCGTTATCTCAACCTGCTATTGCTAAAGATCGCGTCGTGCATTTTTACAATTGGGCAGGGCAAATCGGCTCTAATACAATTACTGATTTTGAAAAATCAACAGGTATTAAACTTGTTTATGATGTGTATGATTCAAATGAAGCACTTGAAGGTAAATTAATGGCAGGCCATTCTGGTTTTGATGTGGTTTCGCCATCAGATAGTTTTTTAGCTAGACAGATTAAATCTGATATCTATCTTCCATTAGATAAAAGTAAATTACCTAACTGGAAAAATCTTGATCCTAATTTAATGAAATTAATGGCTACCCATGATCCTGATAATAAATATGCCATCCCTTATGTATGGATGACAACAGGCATTGGCTATAACATTGATAAAGTTAAAGAGCGTTTAGGTAGCGATGCGCCAGTTAATAGCTGGGATCTAGTATTTAAGCCTGAAAATATGGAAAAATTGAAAGATTGTGGCGTAGCGTTTTTAGATGCCCCAACCGAAATTTTCGCAAGTGCTCTTCAATATTTAGGAAAAGATCCGAATAGTACTGATGCTAAAGATTACACAGGTGCTGCTTACGAGTTGTTAGAAAAAGTTCGCCCAAATATTCGTTATTTCCATTCTTCACAATATATTACTGATTTAGCAAATGGTGATATTTGTGTGATTTTAGGATGGTCGGGTGATATTTTACAATCACGCGATAGAGCTGATGAAGCAAAAAATGGTGTGCATGTGGGCTATCAAATTCCAAAAGAAGGGGCATTAGTCTTTTTTGATACTTTTGCCATTCCAAAAGATTCAGCTAATCCTGACGAAGCACACGAGTTCTTAAATTTTGTCATGAAACCTGAAATTGCAGCGCAAGTGACTAATGATGTTAATTTTGCTAGCGCCAATAAAGAAGCAAACGACAAATTTGTAAAACCAGATGTGAAAAATGATCCTGCGGTTTATCCAAAACCAGAAGTAATGGAAAAATTATTTACCTTGAAGGTTAAAGAACCCAAACTTGAACGTGTTATCACACGTACGTGGACAAAATTAAAAACTGGTAAATAAGCAGTAATTATCTAATTATTTATTGGTCTATTCTAGACGGGGAGATTAATTTGATCTTTCCGTCTCGTTTTTTTTGGCTTGTTGTTATGAGGAAAAAAGAGTGAATAATAAAACAACAAATCAGGTACAGCCTAAAAAAAAGATGATAACTCCGCTATTGGAGATCAAAAATTTAACGAAAGTTTTTAATGATGATTATTATGCTGTTGATGATGTCAATTTGACTATCTATACTGGCGAAATTTTTGCTTTACTGGGCGCATCAGGAAGCGGTAAATCAACACTACTACGTATGCTTGCTGGTTTTGAACAACCAACATCAGGTCAAATAATTCTTGATGGTAAGGATTTATCACAAGTTCCACCTTATAATCGCCCAATTAATATGATGTTCCAATCGTATGCTCTATTTCCTCACATGTCGGTTGAGCAAAATATCGCCTTTGGTTTAAAGCAAGACAAGTTAAGTCATAATGAGATTAAACAGCGTGTTGAAGAAATGTTAGCGTTAGTGCATATGGAGCAATTTGGCAAACGCAAACCCCACCAATTATCAGGAGGGCAAAGACAACGTGTGGCATTAGCTCGAAGCCTAGCTAAACGACCAAAATTATTGTTGCTTGATGAACCCATGGGTGCACTAGATAAGCAACTACGTGATCGTATGCAACTTGAAGTGGTGAGCATTTTAGAGCAAGTAGGAGCAACTTGCGTAATGGTAACCCATGATCAAGAAGAAGCCATGACAATGGCAGGTCGTATTGCCATTATGAACAAAGGTCAATTTGTTCAAATTGGTGAGCCAGAAGAAATTTACGAACATCCAAATTGCCAATACAGTGCTGAATTTATTGGCTCAGTTAATATATTTGATGGTATTTTACAAGATACATTAGAAGACGGCTTAATTATCAGTTGCCCTACCATTAAACATCCATTAAAAGTCGATTATGATTCACCAGCGGTAGAAGGTGTACCAGCTAAGATTGCCTTACGTCCAGAAAAAATCCAATTATGTGACCAACTCCCTGAAGATGGGTATAACTGTGCTACAGGTGAGGTTGTCGAAATTGCTTATTTAGGTGATCTATCGATTTATCATGTGAAATTGCCAAGTGGCCAAATTATCATTGCACAATTGCAAAATGAACACCGCTATCGTAAAGGTATGCCAACTTGGGGAGATATTGTTAACTTAAGTTGGGAAGTTGATAGCTGTGTTGTGCTTACCGAATAAACAAAAGAGGATATAGTGATGCGATCCATTTTATTGGGATTGTTATTAAATGCATTTGTGTTACTCAATGTTTATTGGCGTTTTGTAACAACAGGTGCTTTTGATAACTTATTTTTAGATGCGCTATTTACCGCAATGACATTGAGTTTTTTGCTGTCATGTTTAGGTTTATATTTAGTTAATTACAAGCCATCTAAATTCGCCTATCGGTTAATAATTGCTGGTAGCATAGCGTTTATTCCTGTTGGGTTTGTAGTAATTTATTTTGCTTATAAAAAAATGCGCCAACAGCATAGCGATTCAGATTTGATGACGTTATATGGTAGATTAGTGGTCATTGCCATTCCTTACTTATGGATGTTGCTACTATTTTTATTGCCATTTTTAATTGTATTTAGAATCAGCTTTTCAGAAATGGCTTTGGCTGTACCACCTTATACTGATTTACTCAGTTATGATGATGGTATACTTAATATTGCGCTAAATTTTGGCAACTATTTAAATCTAATTAGTGATACTATTTACATTGATTCCTATTTGCAATCACTTAAAATTGCAGCCATTTCAACCATACTGTGTATTTTGATTGGCTATCCATTGGCATGGGCGATTTCACAATGTAAACAGTCAACCCGTAACATTTTATTATTATTGATTATTTTACCTTCGTGGACATCGTTTTTAATTCGTGTTTACGCATGGATTGGTATTTTGAACCCTAATGGACTGTTAAATCACTTTTTGATGTGGTTAGGCGTCATTGATCAGCCATTGATTATTATGAAAACCTATTTTGCGGTATATATTGGTATTGTTTATTCGTATTTACCCTTTGTGGTATTGCCAATTTATACATCGTTAAGTAAGGTCGATTCGACATTAATTGAAGCGGCACTAGACTTAGGTTGTAAACCAATTAAAACGTTTTTTAAAATTATTGTACCTTTGACTAAAAATGGTGTTATTGCTGGGGGAATGTTGGTGTTTATTCCTGCTGTAGGTGAATATGTGATCCCTGAATTATTAGGGCCTTCTGAAGGCATTATGATTGGTACCCAGCTTTGGACCGAGTTCTTTAACAATCATGACTGGCCAGCAGCTTCAGCCGTTGCAAGTGTGATGTTGATGATATTAATTGTACCAATTTACTATTTTAATAAATTCCAAAATCGACAAATGGGGGGTAAATAGATGAACAATTTACCTGTTATTACACGATCCGCCCTGATTGTATTTATCTCCTCTTTGCTAGGTGCAATTTTATTGAGTATTTTGATTTCATCATCGGGATTAGCGCTTTTGGGGCAAAGTGGCTTTTATTACGGCTGTATTACTTTTAGTTTTATACTTACGGTTTTAGTTACTATAGCGCTGTTTTTTCGATGCTTGAAGGGGCTTATCTTTTTAGTTGTCTTTTCGTTTTTATATATCCCCATGATCATTTTGATTGTTTATTCGTTTAACAGTTCTCGGCTAGTAACAGTTTGGGCGGGTTTTTCAGTCAAATGGTATTTTGAGCTAATTCACAATGAAACACTACTTAAAGCTGTCGGATTAAGTCTATCTATTGCTGCATGCGCTGCTACTTTTGCTGTTGTGCTCGGCACATTAGCCGCTTATGCAATTATCCGTTTTAGGCGATTCCGTGGGTCTAATTTGTTCTCATTTATGACAACAGCGCCGTTAGTTATGCCTGATGTTATTACTGGTTTGGCATTGTTATTATTGTTTGTGGGTATGGGGCAGGTCTTGGGGTGGCCAAAAGATCGAGGTGCAATAACTATTTGGATGGCACATGCGACTTTCTGCACTGCCTATGTTACGGTAGTCATTAGTGCAAGGCTTCGTGAACTTGATAAATCTATTGAAGAAGCGGCTTTAGATTTAGGTGCTAACCCATTGAAAGTCTTTTTTGTTATTACATTACCAATGATTGCACCGGCATTAGTTTCTGGCTGGTTACTTGCATTTACCTTATCACTTGATGATGTCGTAATTGCTAATTTTGTAACAGGGCCAGGCGCAATGACATTACCTAAATTAATATTTTCAAAAGTACGTTTAGGGGTCGATCCACAAGTCAACGCTTTAGCCACAATTATATTACTCATTGTCGGGATTATCGGTTTTATTTCGTGGTTATGGATGCGTCAGTCTGAGCGACGTCGCATTCAAGAAACACATAAGCACTAAATCCTGCCTCTTATCTCAATATTGCCGCATATTGCGGCAATATTACGTTTTAAAATCTCCGTGTTTTTTCCATCATTTTGTATTATAGTGTGAATGGTCAATTTATTTGGCTAAATTCTCAGGGCGGGGCGTAATTCCCCACCGGTGGTATAGCCCACGAGCGCTTAATATTTTAGATTTTAATGGTCTGTTTATTTTATTAATAACAAACCATCTAAATATATTAAGGTCAAGCAGATTTGGTGAAATTCCAAAGCCGACAGTTAAAGTCTGGATAAAAGAGAGTTGCTTATCTTTCTCATGTTTGCTGAAAGGCAAAGTCATACTGGTCAAGCACAGCCCTGATTCTGGTATTTTATTTATTTGTACTTAATTAATTTGATGCATCAATAATGATTCAAATTTAATTAAGTAAATAATGAAATGAGCAAATTAAAAATATAGGTATTTACCATGAATCAGTTTAATCTGAATGAGTTTGGAACTCCAATCGAACGAGTCAAAAAGGCCATTGCATCAATTCAAGCCGGTCAAGGTGTGCTAGTTTTAGATGATGAAGATCGTGAAAACGAAGGCGATATTATTTGGGCTGCTGAGTCAATCACTCCCGAACAAATGGCTATTACTATTCGTTATGGTAGTGGCATTGTTTGCTTATGTTTACCGCCAAAACGTTGCGAAGAATTGGAATTGCCTATGATGGTGGCCAATAATACCAGTAAAAATAATACTGCGTTTACTATTTCGATTGAAGCTGCCGATGGTGTAACAACGGGGGTATCTGCTGCCGACCGCGTCACGACCATTAAAGCTGCGGTTAATGATAACGCTAAACCTAGCGATCTTAATCACCCCGGGCATGTCTTTCCATTAGTTGCTAAAGAAGGGGGGGTATTGGTTCGCCGAGGTCATACCGAAGCATCAATTGATTTAGTGACATTAGCGGGTTTAAAACCTGCTGCAGTCCTGTGTGAGTTAACAAATGATGATGGCACAATGGCAAGAGCACCTGAAGTGGTAAAGTTTGCAAAACAATATCATATGCCCGTTGTGACCATTGAAGATATTGTTGAGTATCGTAAATCGTTAGCAGTGTAGTACTAAAAAAGAGACTTTAACTAATTATACTAAATAATAGCAATATTGAAATGTTGTTTGCAGTATATACCATTTTCCGCCGAAAGCATCGGCGGATAGGAGTCGAAATCAACCAAGTACTTTTAATGCACAGACTTTTGTTATTTTAACGCCATTTTCTAATGCTGAAGTGTCGAACTTCATTTCTGGGTGATGTAATCCTGGGGTTAAATCAGCTCCTAACCCCCAAAAACCAGCTTTGACATTGCGTTCACATGGATAGTTGAAAAAATCTTCTCCACCTGGGGTAAAGATTGGATCTTTTAAGCCCTCTTTTCCAAGTACATCAACAATAGCTTCGGCAATAATTTGGGTGACATCGTTATCAATTTCAGCTGCAGGGATCTCTTTAGTTACATTGATATCCACTTTTGCACCGATAGATTCAATACTGAGTTTTATTGCATTTAGAGTTTTGGCTTTTAGATCATGCATAGCTGAATTTGTTGAGGTTCTTAGATCCCAACATACATAAGCTTCAGATGGAATGGCATTAGTTACCCCTGCATCACAAATGCAACGTGTTGCTTTGATGCTATAAGTTAAACTTGGTGTCAGTTGAATGGTGTTAACTGCTTGAATGGCAAGTGCAGCTGCATCAAGCGCATTAATGCCTAAATGTGGGCGAGCACCATGCGCAGGTATACCATGAATGTTTGCTTCAATTGTAGTGGATGCCGAATAGTACATTGCCGCTGCGGCAAAGCCTTTAGGACATTCGTCTTTAGGGCGTAAATGTAGGCCGATAATCATGTCAACATCATCAATAATGCCACCTTTAATCATGGCTAAAGCGCCTGAACCAAGTTCTTCAGCTGGCTGGAAAATCAGTTTTAATCGCCCTTTTTTGATACTGCCTTCTTGAATTAATTCTTGTGCTGCGGTTAATAATATTGATGAGTGTCCGTCATGACCGCAGGTGTGTCTTGCACAATGCTTACCATCAATGATATGACCCAATGCGTCCATGTCAGCCCGTAAAGCCAGAACTGGGCCTGGTTTTCCGCTATCGTATTGGGCAACAATCCCAGTTGTGTTATTAATATTGCGACTTACTTTATAACCGACTTGTTCAAGCTGTTGTGCAATATATGCCGACGTTTTATGCTCCTCAAAGCCTAACTCAGGAATTTGATGTAAATAACAATAATGCTCTAATACGTTTGACATTGGTATCTCCTTTCTCAAGCAATAAATCGCATAATAATCATTGCAATCAGTGCATTGAAAATGCTGTTTAACATCAATAATGGCCAGTATTTTTTAGGTACATCGGCAACGCCTAATAAACGCCCCATATATTGTAATTGTGATCCCATTAAAAAAATAGCGGGAGTCAAAATAGTTATTGCTGTCGTATTAAGTATGCCACTAGTGAGCAAATTGACGGCAACACCAGTGCCAGCAGATGCGGATAACCAAGCGGTGAGTAATACGGTAATGGCTTCTCCAGGTAAGCCAAAAACTTCCATCATTGGCGCACAATAAGTTCCGATTAATTGCATTAAACCTAAACGTTTTAGCATTTCGGCAATCACAAATGCCATTAAGATGTTAGGCATTAAATTGTTAATCGCAATATTGAATCCTTTGCGTGCACCAATTACAAAAATATCTAAAGGGTTATTTGATTGGTTTTGTGAATTACTCATTGATAAACTCCTTTTTATAAATTGAGTTTAATATCAAGCGAACTAGTATTGCCCCCATAAATTTAAGTACAAGCATAATGACAAGAGGAATAAAAATAGCCACTGTCATTGACGCAAATAATGCTGAGCCAATAGAAAAGTAGTTATTGATTAAACCTGCACCAGAATATTGCCAAGCGCTAATGATGATAAGATCTTTTTTAGTAATTTGCTTTTCATCATATAATTCTTTAGTTAATACTGCGCCAGCATCAGTGCTTTGCAAGTCAGTAATTAACGCAAGACCTGTTTTACCAGGAACGCCTAATATCGGTTTTAACAGTGGCGTTAGCAATTTATGTGCCGCACGAATTGTGCCGTAATGGGTAAAGATTTCTAATACACCTAATGCCAACATAACCGTTGGGATAAGCGATAAAGCAAAAATAAATCCAGCTCTTGCACTAATACCACCTTCGCCTACAAAAGTATTTTTTTCTGGGTGGATCATGGTACCAAATTTACCGCTTAAGCTAGTAAAATCAAATGCACCTAACCATGCTTTACCTTCGACATTAAAAAATAAGCCTGAAAAAAACAAAATTGCCACTACAAGTGATACATAGGCTTTTATGCCTACTTTAAATTCATTGTCTGATTTTTTTGACATGCTACTTTCCTTTTCTTATGCTTAACCTACTTAACTATCCTATAAGTAGCGATACTAGATAAGTATGATAACGCCTACTTTAGATTTATAATAAAAAACGGTTTAAAAACACTATTTTATTATTCTATACTCATTTAAAATTAAATTAAAAAAGTATAACTATTTTTATTTTTTTCTATCAATTTATCTATTTCTTTTATATCTTTCTAAAAGCATACGATATGGTATGATATGGAATAGGCAGGCTAACTTACATAAATCGTAATGCATTGAATTATAAAAATTTGCTCTTGCTATTGATGATTATTCATTATAGAATTACCTACCTTATTGAAAAATAATAATAAAACTTGTGGTAAGGTATCATGAAGGTTAGTTGCTTTGACTTATTCGTTTTTTTGACTTAGTAGTTAAAAACATACAGTAATTAAGCTCTTTGGGTGGCAAATGTTCTGTTTGCGAACCATCTTTTATTTTGTCGTTGTTTATCGACAATAAATCATTATCAAGTGCTATATAAAATAGGTTATGACAAAAAATAAAGTAGCAAAACGAGGTAGCTATGTTAAGCGTGAATAAAGAGTGGGCATTTGTAGTGCTGACTTGCTTTTTTGAGTTATGTTGGATTTTAGGGTTTAGCGTTGCAACCGAGCTATGGCAGTGGGGTATCATTGTGTTGCTAATTGTTGTCGATTTTACTTTTTTAACCAATGCTTGTAAAACAATACCCACAGGCACAGTGTATGCCATATTTTCAGGCGTTGGTGCAGTTGGTGCGACAGTGATTGACATGTTGCTTTTTGACAAAGAAATTAAATTAATTCAACTTTTTTTTGTGGCACTTATCATTATTGGTGTTGTGCAACTTAAACGTGCGGATAGTTAATATTACAATAAAGGACAAATTTAATCATGGGATGGCTATTGATATTAATTGCAACTGTTTTTGAAGTTCTTGGGGCGATTGGTCTTAAGTTATATGCAGAGCAAAAAAGTCTGCTTAGGCTTGTTTTATATTGGGGAGGATTTTCTGTTTCTTTTATGCTTTTTTACTTTTCTCTCCATTATCTTGAATTGAGTATTGTGTATCCTGTTTGGGTTGGTCTTGGAACATCGGGGGCGGTGTTAGCTAATATGTTATTGTTCAATGAGCCTAAAAACTTTTCTCGATTATTTGGTTTGAGCATTATTATTATTGGTGTTGTTGGTTTACATGCTACTTTATAATCAGTTTTGATTATACTGGCAAAAAAACCGGAGATAATCTCCGGTAAAATATAATGTAAGGTTGAATAAAAAAAGAAATTAAATTAAATTTCGTTAGCATGCTCTTTTAAGAAACTTGCAACACCTTTCGGGTTTGCTTGCATGCCTTTTTTACCTTTTGTCCATTGTGCAGGGCAAACTTCTCCATGCTCTTCATGGAATTGGAACGCATCAACAATACGAATCATTTCGTCGATATTACGACCAATTGGTAAATCGTTAATCGTTTCATGGCGTACAATGCCTGATTTATCAATGAAGAATGATGCGCGTAATGCCACACCAGCTTCAGGATGTTCAACACCATATGCTTGCATAATTTCGTGTTTGATATCTGCAATAATCGGGAATTTTACTTCACCAATACCACCATTGTCTCGAGGTGTGTTTCGCCAAGCGTTATGTACATATTCAGAGTCCATTGAAACACCAATAACTTCAACTCCTCGCTTTTTGAATTCTTCTAGGCGGTGATCAAATGCGATGATCTCTGATGGACAAACAAAAGTAAAGTCCATTGGCCAGAAAAAAACCACAGCATATTTACCATGAATATGTTGTGATAAATTGAAATTGTTAACAATTTCTCCAGATCCTAAAACTGCTGCTGATGTAAAATCTGGGGCTTTGCGAGTGACTAATGTCATAGTGTTTCTCCTTGCTAATTAAATGTAAATCATATCGTGAAGCATTATAGCAATTAAAATCGATTGTCCAAGTTGTTATAAACAATCGGTATCATAAGTTTAAGCTATTAACTGTTGATTATTGTTCGGTATTATTTATTAATTTTTTAGGTTTACCTTTATTTTTGGTATCTCGATGACGCTGTTTTATCTTTTTCTTCTTGGCATCTTCTTTTTTGCGAACACTTTTTAATTTTGCTTTTTGCGATGGTTTTTTCTTTGTTGCTGGCTTTGGGGCTTTTGTTTTTGGTCGCAATTCATCAATGGTTCTTAGTTTTATTGGTTCTTGGATATAGCGCTCAATTTTTTGTAGTAATTCGTTATCATGAGCTTCAATTAGCATAATTGCCGTACCTTTTTTACCTGCACGTGCAGTGCGACCAATGCGGTGCAAGTAAACATCTGCGGTTTTCGGGGCATCAAAATTAATAACGTGGGTGATATCGTCAATATCAATTCCACGCGCTGCAACATCAGTTGCAACCAGTACATTAACAGTATTATTGCTAATTCTTTTGATCGCTTCGTTGCGTTTTGCTTGTACCATTTCGCCTTCTAAATAGCAACTGTGGATGCCAGCTTGATGCAGCAGGTTAACTAATTCGTGCACACGTTCACGTTTACGAACAAATACAATGGTTTTTTTTAATTCTTGTTGTTTTAATAAGTGAGTAAGCAGTGCCACTTTATGGGGTAAGTCGTCAGCACGATAATAGAATTGTAGGATCTTTTTTCGCTCTTTACGTGATGGATCGGCATTGATTTCAATTGGTGCATTTAAAATGCGACTGGCAAAATTATGCAGTCCTTCGCCTTCAAGTGTAGCTGAAAATAATAAAGTTTGCTTACGCCAACGAGTTTCGGCTGATATGGTTTCGACATCTTGCGAAAAACCCATGTCTAGCATGCGGTCTGCTTCGTCTAAAATCAGCATCTCAACCGCTCGGCAATCAAAATTTTCTTCTTTTATATACTGTAATAATCGACCTGTTGTTGCAATAACAATATCTTGATTTTTGCTAAATACTTCAGCGTGATTCATATAAGCAACCCCACCAGTAATGGTTGCGATGCTTAGTGGTGTCGATTCGGTTAATAATTTGGCTTGCTCGGCAATTTGCATGGCGAGTTCACGCGTTGGTGTTAATATCAAAATACGTGGTGGCCCAGATTTACGACGAGGGAAATCTAATAAATGTTGCACAGCAGGAATTAAAAAAGCGAGTGTTTTACCCGTACCAGTTGGTGCTGAGCCTAAAATATCTTTGCCATCTAGAGCAACAGGAATCGTTTGTGCTTGGATTGCTGTCGGGGTGTTTATATCCTGCGTTTGAAGATTGTGAATTAATATATCATCTAGCTCTAAATCAGAAAAAGTGTGTACTGTCATAATGATCTTTTCATCTAAAATTATAAGACACATTATAACGGCAATTACTATAACTACAATCAATAAAAGTGTGATGGATTATTATTCGCTCTTTATACGTTATTTGCTTACAGATAAGTTATCTTGAAGAGAATGTCAACTTGTGTGCCTAAAATCTTAACGATTTATTTAAGCAAAACTTATCATCTTTGAGTGTTTATGGTAAGATTAGGTAAATTATTACAGCATGTAAAATGGTGATTGGGTTATTCCGTTGCGGTTTAACGCTTAATCAATTTGTACCTTAATACAAGCTGGTTCAAAATTTCCTATTAAATAATATTTCTATAATAACCATCAGATAATAACTATGACTGAATGTTTTTCGATTGATAATTATAATAAGCAATTAGAACGGAAAGTAGATATTTTAAAAACATTATTATCAGACTTTTCTCTTCCCGAATTAACAGTCTATTCATCGCCAATTAGCCATTATCGAATGCGAGCTGAGTTCAGAATCTGGCATCATGGTGAGGAGCTTTATCATATTATGTATGACAAAAAGACAAAAAAACGGGTACGCGTTGATGAATTTCCTATTGCGACTAAATTAATAAATCAAGCGATGCAAACTATTTTGCCTTTATTACAGCATAATCATCTACTTCGGCATTTATTGTTTCAAATCGATTATTTTTCAACCTTAAGTGGTCAGTTATTAATTACGCTTTTATATCATAAAAAGTTAAATGATGAATGGATAATTGAAGCAAAAAAATTAAAAATGCAATTAGCTAAACAAGGCGTAAATGCGAGTATTGTCGGGCGCGCTAGCAACCAAAAAATTGCAATTGATGTCGATTATGTTGATGAGATTTTACCCGTAATGGGTAAAATGTTTACTTATCGTCAAGTTGAAAATAGTTTTACACAACCCAATGCGGCGGTGAACATTAAGATGTTACAGTGGGCTGTATCAGTCACTAAAAATTTGTCGGGTGATTTACTAGAGTTTTATTGTGGTAATGGTAACTTTTCAATTGCACTGGCACAAAACTTTCGAAAAGTATTGGCCACTGAAATTGCTAAAGCGTCAGTTTATTCTGCTCAGCATAATATTGCCATTAATCATATTGATAATCTTACTATTGTCCGATTGTCGGCTGAAGAGTTTACCAGCGCAATTAAAAGAGAGCGTGAGTTTAATCGTTTAAAAGGAATTCATTTAGATGATTATCGGTGCGACACGGTACTGGTTGACCCGCCTCGTGCAGGATTGGATTTAAATACTATTGATATATTGAAATCCTATAAAACTATTATTTATATTTCGTGTAATCCTAATACATTGCGCGACAATTTGCAGTTATTGAGCAAAACGCATTCAATTCAACATTTTGCAATGTTTGATCAATTTCCTTATACCGATCATATCGAAACAGGCATAGTATTGTGTAAAAAGTAAAAGGATCTGATATTCAAAACAGGATATTTTTGCTACAATAAGCCCAATTTATGTGTGACTAATTATTGTTTTCAGTATATATACAGACTTGCGCCAAATTAGATAAAAAAAACCCTAGATAAACTAGGGCTGCATTAAATTGCAAGGAATGGATGAAAGGAAATAAAACAATGAAACAATAATGTCTAGCCTCATGAATCATTGTGTAGCTACTATAGCAAAGACAAACCAACTGATTGGTGACATAAACATTACAAAATGGTCATTAATATATCATGATTGATTTAATGTTTATCATTTATTCTATAGCAGTATTATGCAATTTCGACAATCAGGCAAACAACAAAGGAAGTATTCAAATATGAAATTGTTAGTAGTTGAAGATGAGCAAAAAACAGGTGAGTATCTTCGTCAAGGTTTAGTTGAATCTGGATTTGTTGTTGATCTAACAAACAATGGTCTTGATGGTTATCATAGAGCGATGACAGAAGATTACGATTTAATTATTTTAGATGTCATGTTACCTGACATTGTGGGTTGGAAAATTGTTCAGTCACTGCGTGAGGCTGGCAAAGATACCCAAATTATGTTGCTCACTGCCATGGGCAGTGTTGAGGATAAAGTAAAAGGCCTTAACTTAGGTGCAGATGATTATTTGGTCAAACCTTTTTCGTTTGCTGAATTACTGGCTCGGGTTAAATCCTTGCTTCGACGTAATGTCCCACAGGTTAATAATTCTCAATTGAGTATTGCTGATCTAGTCATGGATCTTCCTAAGCGCACGGTAACACGTGGCGATAAGCGCATTGATTTAACCAATAAAGAATTTTTATTATTAGAGTATTTTTTACGTTACCCAGGTGAAGTATTACCACGTTCCTTAATCGCTTCTCAAGTTTGGGATATGAACTTTGATAGTGATACCAATGTCATTGATGTCGCAATTCGACGCTTACGTAATAAAATTGATGCTGATTTTGAGCCTAAATTAATTCATACAGTCCGCGGAATGGGGTATAAGTTAGATGTCTTGGATGAACCCGAATAAGTTAATCTCATTACGTTTGCCTCTTATTGTTTGTTTAATAACGTGTGGTTTACTTTATTGCTTCAGCTTTCTAATTGAACGTTCTTTTGAAAAACTTTCAATTCAGCAAAATGTGTCCGAACTTAATTCGGTTATTGACTCTATTGAGCGTGAGCTTGTTTATTATTCTCCCGACGAGAACCGTGATGAGTTTATTCAAAATTTGTTATTAATTTTGACAGGGCACCATCGGTTATTTGTTTATATTATTGATGATCAGGGAAAAATAGTCTACCGAACTCGTGGACCCAATCTAGCTTTTGCTAAAACTCAAATTGATTTTGATAACATTGTTGAAAATCACAGAACAGATATTTGGAATCAAGATAAATCATCATATCGAGTTGCGGCCTCATATGTTGCCATTGAAAATGGCAAGCGCTATACCACAATCGTTGCTATTGGTCGTGATCTACAGATTGAATTTATTCGACGTTTACGTGACGGTTTAGGTTTACTTATTGGTATTGCTTGTATTTTGGTATTAATTGGTTCTTTTATTAGTATCTATTTTACCCAAAAACCGATTAATCGATTGATTAAAAAGATTGAAAAAATTAACCTTAAAAGTTTGAATTACCGTATCCCTACTTCTTTAGTGCCAATTAAATACGTAAGTTTGGTCAAAGCATTTAATGATATGCTTAATCGTATGGAGGATGTGTTTCATCGGCAACGCAATTTTACAGCGGATATTGCCCATGAAATGCGAACTCCAATTACTAATCTAACTACTCAAACGCAAATTGTGCTCAATAATGCTAGAACGACAGATGAATATCGTGAGATTTTATACTCTAATTTGGAAGAATATGAAAAAATGTCACAGATGATTTCCGATATGCTGTTTTTGGCTCAAGCAGATAATCGCCAATTGGTGCCTAATTTAATTGATATTGATTTACATAATATGATCACATTAATGTGTGAGTATTTTGAGCCACTGACTGACGAGAAAAATATCACTTTCAACCTTGGTGGTAATTGTTCTCATATTCAAGGTGATAAAATGATGTTGGGACGAGCAATCAGTAATATTTTATCTAATGCTATTCGTTATACTCCAGAAAATCAGGTAATAACCATAACATTAAAGCAAGTGAATGAAAAACGTGTGCAAATTGTTATTTCTAACCCAGGTAAAAAAATTGACAGTAAGCATTTGCCACATCTTTTTGACCGATTTTATCGCGTTGAGGAATCACGCCATCGTAACGGAAATGATAGCGCAGGCACTGGAATAGGGCTTGCGATAGTTAAATCTATTATTGAAACGCATAAAGGTACGATTTCTGCCGAATCTGACGAGCAATCGACACGCTTTATTATCAATTTACCAACTGCTATTTAACATCAAAGTCACTAATCAATAAATTAGCTGCTGCATAAGCAGCTTTATCTTTTAGTTCTTGTGGTACAAGGTCGTTAAGCACAACTTCATTTAACACTTGCATGACAGCACCTAAGGCATCTTCAATATAACCGAGATCATTACTGCCAATTTGTGCGTATTTTTCATAAATAAGATCGCTATATTTTTTCATTAAATTCGCTCCTTGAGGTGCCGTTATAAAAAATTAGTCAATTGTTGGTAAACTTGCTCGGCTTGAATAGTTTGCATCATTTTTTCGTTTGAGATAATGCTAAATTGGTTTTTTCCATAACCACCAATCAAATTTGGATCAGTTTCACCAAATAAAGTGATATTTGGGCGATCTAGTGCTGCGGTTAGATGGCTTAATCCGGTGTCTACTGAAACCACTGCTTTTGCCCCAGCAATAATGGTTGCTATGTCGGAAAGCGATAGTTTGGGTAGCACTTCGACGTGTTTAAACCCGTGAGCTAGTCGAATTGCCCGTGCTTGCTCATGTGGCGCTCCCCAAGGTAATTTTATTTTTAAGCCTGTTGGTTCAACCAGTTTGATCAAATTTCGCCAGGCTTCTTCATTCCAATGCTTTTCATCTCGCGTTGTTGCGTGTAAAAAAATCAAGTATTGCTGATTATCATTGGGTAATGAAGATAAAAAATGTTGAGCAATTGCATAATCGCCAATTGAGTCAGGCTGTTTGTATTGTAGGCTTTGTGCAAACAATAATCTAATGCGCTCAATAGCATGCATTTGTTTCGGTATGCTGTGTTTTACATCATAAAACCAACTTGCAATGGGTTCTTTTATGCTTTTTCGATCTAAACCATGTTTAATGCCACGTGCTTTGCGTGTGATTAAAAAAGCACTCTTAATTAACCCTTGTGCATCAATTATACAGTCATATTCTTGCTGGCTAAGTGTTTGGATAAATTTATGGCGTTCTTGACGAACATTTTTAGCAAACCAATTTTTTCGCCAACGTCTTATCGCAACAGGAATTACTCTATCGACGGCAAAATGCCAGTTAGGTATTTGAGTAAAATTTTCTTCAACTACCCAGTCAAATGTGATGTTAGATAAGCTATTGGCTGCATCGGTCAAAGCTGGTAATGTATGTAGTACATCACCCATTGAAGATGTTTTAACAATTAATGCACGCATTATTCATTACTCTTTTGACAACGCATAATAAGATTCATTAATGTTTCAAAAACACTATCTGGCTTAATATCAATTAAACTTTGATGATAACCTTGCTCGGTATCACCTCTACGAACACGATGGTATCCAGTCATTAAACGGATAATTTCTGCCTTATCTGATAGCGGCGGAGTAAAATCAGGGCTACTTGGCCCATAAAGAGCCACCAATGGTTTATTTAACGCAGCTGCCACATGCATTAATCCAGAATCGTTAGTCACAATTGCTTTACAAGCTGCAATTAAACTAACGGCTTGTTCTAATTGAGTTTGACCGGCCAAATTAATGCATTTATTTGCATAGGTCATTTTTGCCATAATCTGTTCACCTACATTTTTATCATTTGCTGAACCAAAAATAATAATTTTGGCATGCTGTTTAACAAGCATATCGGCAAGTGTAGCGTAATGATAATCAGGCCAACGTTTGGCAGGTCCAAATTCAGCACCAGGGCAAAAACCAATTAAAGGCTCTTCTTGAGTTATTGAAAAGGTTGATAGAGCTTGAGTTATTTCATCCTGCTTGACATTGAGCTTTGGCCACAATAGCGGATGTGGTAAATCGGAAGCTGAATGAATTTGATCTTTAGGATAAGCAAGCGCAATATAGCGTTCAACCATTAATGGAAAAGCTTGTTTATCAAGTTTACGTAAGTCGTTTAATATTCCATAGCGCATTTCGCCTTTCCAACCAGTGCGTTTAGGAATTTTTGCAAAAAAAGGTATCAATGCTGACTTGAATGAATTGGGCAATACAATGGCCTGATCATAATGATTATTTCGCAGTGATTTACCTATCTCACGACGTTTTGTTAAAGCAAACTCACCATGACCCAATGGCATTGTAATTGCTTGATTCACCTCTGGCATTCTATTTAATAGTGCAGAGCACCAAGCTGGTGCTAGCACATCAATTTCGTTACTGGGATCAAGTTGTTTTAATGTACGATATAGGCTTTGCGACATCATCATATCGCCAACCCATGAAGGGCCGATAATGAGTGTTTTCATTTGATCAGATCCTTTTTATTGCTCATTTAGCCATTTCATATATTCTGCGGTGCCTTCTGCAACAGTTTTAAACTCGATTGGGCATTTTGTCTGCCTAAATTTAGTTAAGTCAGCCTGCGTATAGCTTTGATAGCGTCCTTTTAGGTGTTCAGGAAAAGGAACATAATCAATTTCATCTTTTTTACGGTAATTAAGCACTGCATCGGCAACAGCTTGGAATGATTCTGCTCGGCCTGTTCCACAGTTATAAATCCCCGAGATTTTATTTTTCCAAAACCATAAATTGACCTCAACCACATCACTGACGTAAATAAAGTCACGTTTAAAATTATCGCTACCAGTAAATAGTTTCGGTTTTTCGCCTTTATTAATTTGTTCATTTAAATGAAATGCGACACTGGCCATACTGCCTTTATGTGATTCGCGAGGTCCATAGACATTAAAATAACGGAATCCGCAAACTGGCGAGTTAGCTTGTGGTAATAGGCCTCTTACATACTGATCAAACAAGAATTTAGAATACCCATAGACATTTAATGGTTTTTCATAAGCGCGATCTTCAATAAAGTTATCACTGCGCCCGCCATAAGTGGCGGCAGAGGAAGCATACAAAAATGGAATGTTGAAGTCTAAGCAGTAATGCAATAAATCTTTGGAATAGTCGTAGTTATTTTCCATCATAAACTTGCCATTCCATTCAGTGGTTGATGAACAAGCACCTTGGTGAAATATGACATCAATATCAAGATCTTCATGACTGATAATGGCTGTAATAAATTCATCTTTATCCATATAATCAGCAATATCTAAATCAGTCAAATTGGCAAATTTTGTGCCATCAGTTAAATCATCAACAACCAAGATATTTTTATATCCTTGGTCGTTTAAACCTTTAACAATATTACTACCAATAAATCCGGCGCCGCCTGTTACCACGATCATGTTTATTTTCCTTAACCAATAAAATCAATCCGCTTATGATACCGATTTATGGCAAAATTTTCGAGTAATCATTTTAAAAAACGTGAATGAAAGCCAGACTATTTAGAAAATTATCTTAATTTTGCTGTAACCAGAATATATCTGGCCAAATTAAGATAAGGCTCAGTTTGGCAGTACTTTTGTTCAAGTTCTAATAGTTGCTCAAAGTGAGTTTCAGCTTTGGCTTTATTGGCAAGATAGTCGTGGAAAATACGAATGCCTGTTTTTTGTAGGATGGTAAAATCGATTTGATTAAGCCATTGATATACATCAATGGGTTCTCTTGGAAAGTCGGGCGAAAGCGTCTTTTTTTTGCGCTTAGCTAAACCTGCTTGTGTATAGCCAAAATTGCCTAATGTGACAGTTTTAAATAAAAGGGCATGATAGTTATAAAACATTAACGATAAGTAGCCATCGGGTTTAAGATGTTTTTTTAATGCTTTTAATAATGCAATTGGTTCAGCGATCCATTCTAATACAGCATGACAAATAACTAAATCAAAAGGTTGGTTAATTAAGCTATCAAGCTGCTGAATCGGGCAGCAAAGACAATTTATCTTTACGTTTTCCATCTGTGCTTTTTGTTTAGCAAGCGCTAACATTTGTTCTGAGATATCGCAAAGTGTGACTTGATGCCCAAGTTTTGCAAGACGGCAGGCAATTTGACCTTGCCCTCCGCCCGCATCAAGTATGGTTAGTGGCCTATTAGGTGGGTAGGTTGCTAGGATCTCTTCTAGTGTTTGCCAAACTATCGCTTCGCGAATTTTACCTTTGGTTGTGCCATAAATGTTTTGTGCAAACTTGTTGCTGATATCATCAAAATTGCGATCTTGTTTATTCATAAGTTATTTTTGATTGTTTAACTGTTTTGCTTCATCATTTATTTGTGCTATTTTGTTTGCCATCTTCGTGTAGCATTGTTCCATTAATGCTCTAGCATCTTCTTTGCATAGATTTTTGGTTTCAATTGGTTCTAGCATTTCAACAATCATATGGCCATTATTTAAACGGTTTAATTTAATGTCATTGGTTTGCGATACACAAATTGGCACAATTGGTACACCAGCAGCAATTGCTGCTTTAAATGCACCTGTTTTAAATGGCAATAGTCCTCGACCACGGCTACGAGTGCCTTCAGGAAACATCCAGATAGATATACCGCGTTTCTTAATTTCATTGACGACTTTTCCGATTGTATTGCGCGCTTTTGATTTATTGTCTCGATCAATAAGAATATTGCCTGTAAGATAGTAAAGTTGCCCAAAAAAAGGAATCCAAGCTAAGCTTTTTTTACCTACGGTAACCGTTTTGGGCTGTAGTACATTAGCGGCTACGATTACATCGTAATTATCTTGATGATTAGCGATATATACGCAACTACCTAATTTATCAATATCAGGATAGATGCGAGTATCAACCTTTATACCCATTATGGGTTTAAAGACAAACCCAAACAAATGAGCAAATCTTGCTACATTTTTGGGATTTCTTGGGTTAAGTAGACAAAAAATGATGCCTAAGACACAAATGATAATACCAATTATTACAACGCTAATTAAGCGAAAAAGAAATACCATAATTTACCTCATAAGTTGATTTGGCGTATTATATACATAATCTGAGTTAATATACAGTTTGTTAAAAAACAGTTATTCAAGGAGGTTTATGCATAAATCGACTATTATTTGGGATGAAAATCAGATACCTGTTTCTACTTATTTTGATGATGTGTATTTTAATACGCAAGGCGCAATTGATGAAACAAAGTATGTATTTATAGATGGTAATAATTTACAGCAACGCTTTGTTGAGCATAACAAAGATACCTTTGTTGTTGGCGAAACAGGCTTTGGCTCTGGATTGAGCTTTTTGATCTTATGGCAATCTTTTTTGCATTTTAGGCGTCATAACCCAGAACATATACTTAAATACCTTACTTTTTTTAGTATCGAAAAATACCCACTATCGTTAGATGAATTAATAAAGGTTCATGATAGTGTGATTTCTAAAAATAAAACACTATTTTTGTTAGCTAGGCGACTTCAAAACGGTTTAATTAACTCTTCTTGCCAGTTTGATAATGTCAGTTTAGCGATATGTTATGCTGATATCAGCCATTTTTCGACATTTTTAACTAAACAAAAGGTACTTGTTGATGCTTGGTTTTTTGATGGGTTTTCGCCAGCAAAAAATCCAGATATGTGGACAGAATCATTATTTAAAGATTGTTATGCATTAACCGCCTTAAATGGCTCATTTGCCACTTTTACTGCGGCTGGATTTGTGCGGCGAAATTTGCTTAATGCAGGATTTAACGTGCTTAAACGTAAGGGTTATGGGGTTAAGCGTGAAATGTTAATTGGTTATAAAGATAAGCAGCCTTGCCAAGGAGTTTGGCAAGGCAAAATGGTTATTTAAGTTTTATTCAGCTTAAAAATCAAATTGATAAATTAGATCTAATGTTTGCGCTAAGCTTGATGTGGCATCTAAATAGAGGCTCGGCATTAAACGATAACGTAAAGTAAATGTAGCTAATGAATCAAATATACCAACGCCATATTTGAGTTGCAAATTAGGTAATATATAACCGCTAACCACAACTTTAGAGCTATTGCCTGCGCCTTGTGTATCAAGTGTTAGATTTTTGATACCAAATAGGTTACCGATATCGCCAACATATTTACCTGTTTTTGCTGTGCCAATACCAACTAGCAGTGCTGTCATCATGTCGCTATCACTTTGTTCTGCGCTATCAAGCCCTTGACCGCGAATTATGTAGGAAAGGGCTTCTTGTTGTGACATAGCTGGGTCTGAGAATATTTCAATTTTAGGTGATTGAGACGATCCAGTAACGCGAATTCCCGCCATGATATTGCTATTATCCATTGATTCAGGATTGCGTATAGCTTCAATATCAAGCCTAGCTTGATCTGCCGATCCTGAGAATGTGATAATGCCTTTATGAATAATTAAATCTTGCCCATAGGCGTGGAACCGACCTGTTGGTATCAACACTTCTCCATGCAGATCAAGTCCTTTATTGGTTTGTGTCGCAATCAGATTACCTTTAAGAGAGGCATTTAACCCAAATGCATCAACAGTGACTTTATCTCCAATATTGATCTCAAGATGGCTAAAGATGTTCATGCCAAATTTTTGTGGTTTAATTTCTTTTCGATTTGTATCAAGCATAACTTCATCAGGAGATACATCAATGCTTGATGGCGGAAGTGATTCAACCGTTATTTTCCCTTTTGGTATGTTAACTTTACCTAATAATGTTAATTCGTCTTGTGTCGCATTGATTTTAATATCTGGAACAATGGCCATAACAATCATTGGCGGCACCGAAACTTCCATAGCAGCCCCATTCACGGTTAACGAAGCTTGCCATTTGTCAAAGGTATTCCAGCTGGCATTACCATTAATATTAACATTGCCTGCTTGCGTAGCTAAAATACCTTTTAATGTGGATGATTTCCCATTGAAATTGATATCAACTTTGGCTGATTTAATATCAATGGGTAATTGACTTGACTTTATTTCGCTATGTTTTAAGCCAATACTTCCAGTTAGTAACGGATCATTTAGTGATCCAGAAAATTTAACCGTGCCATTAATAGCGCCTTTAGCATAATCTTTGCTATCCAATAACGGATTAATAATTGCTAAAGCTAATTGATTGATATTTAATTGACCACTTAATTTTTTTTGTTTTACTGGATCAGTGATAACAAGGTTACCATTGATTTTTCCTAGCTTATTTAAACTAAAATGCCAATCGAGTTTGGCTTGTTGCTCATTAAACTCAGCCTCTATTTTAAAAAGATCGAAAGGTAGAGGCAGCGCTTTTGAGGTAAGCATTTGTTGAATATAAACATCAGAGCTAGTTATATTGGCTTTGATTGATGGTAGCATACTATCATGATTAAATTGTATGATGACTTTACCATTAACATTACCTGCAAGTTTGGTTTCACCATCGGTTGGAATGGGCAATTTAGACAGATTAATCTCTTTTAAGGTAATGCTTGTATTGGTATTATTAGTTAATGATAATTGTTTATCAAGACAAATACTTGACTGATTATTATTCCAACAGTGGGCATTAATACTGGGCACTTGATGGGCTACATCATAAGATAAGTCCACTGATTTAGTGAGCTGCCAATTGTTATTATTGCCTAAGTGAAGTAGGGCATGAGGAATCGTTCCGTTCCATTTTGTACGCGCTTTATTCAGTTTTCCTATTAACGAAGTTTTCAATGATGCTGGTTCACCATCAATATCAACCGTTAAAGTATGAAGGTTTTCACTGCCAGATAGTTCAATATTGGCTTTTTTGATTGTTTGACCAGGTAGCTCTATTGTTTGAGCCGTTAACTTCATGTTGCCACTGGCTTGGTTTTTATATTCCACTTTGCCTGTAACATTGGCTTTAGCTATTTTTATTGTATCGAAAGATAGTGAATTAATGGTTAAATTCGTGTCTACGATTGCATTATCAGATGTGCCATTGAGTTTTATATTTCCAGCAATAGATCCTTGCATACCATCAACTAATAGCGGTAATGATTCAAGATTCAATTTTGCTAACAAGTTGCCTTTATCGTTCGCCCCATTTAAACCTATCTGATTTTTACCCCATTTAATTGCAAGATTATTTGCAGTAACTTTATTTTCGGAATTACTAGACATACTACCAGATGCAAAAAAATCAGCATGATTAATATTACCTTTTAACTGTACGTCGGGTAAATTAAACGCCCATTTACCCTCTTCAAGCTTACCAGTTGTTTTTAATAGACCATTTAATCGAATAGGATAACTTGGTAGCTCGTTAGTGAGATCGACATTATTTAGCTTTATGCTTGTATCCCATTGTAATGCTTGTAGCCAACTTATATTTCCCGCTACATTAATTTCCCCATGCGGTAATTTTATGTTGGCACGCTCTATCATTGCGTCTTGGTTGGTTCCTGTGCCCACAATCTCAAACTTGGTATTGGCTAGTTCTTGTCCCTTTATATTACCTTTGGCTGACAGTTGATACTGTTTTACATTCCCCTTTATTGATGTTGAAAAATCATCTAGCTGGTATTGCGCTGATCCCTCAATTGGCCATTGAATATGCTTACCTTCAAGTTGAGCCATTATAGGTAAGTATTTTTCAATAAAATTAAGGTGCCCACTCATAGCCATTTGATTTAAACCACTCATCTTTATATTAGCTAATAGTTCGCCAAGCAATTTTCCTGAAAACTGAGCATTTAATTGGTTTTGTTCAGTATTCGCTTTAATTAATGCTAGTACAGGCCAGTTATCGTGTAATGTAATTTCGCCCGAGGCAGAAGTATGTCCATTGGCATAAGGGGTGCTAGCATCAAATTCCACTTGTTTTACAATAATGTGACTATTGACAATATCGGTTTGAATAGCAACGTTATTAAATCGATAATCTTGTCCACCAATATGTAATAACCAATGATTACCGGTTAAACTTGTGACATTAATATCTAATGGGATATTAACTTGGGGCAATGAATCAATTAGCGGTTGATTAAAAATCTCGGTAATTTTTTCATTAAGTGCAATGTCTTTGTCTGTTGTTGTTACGGTTTGATTTGTCAGTGTTTTATCCGCAAAAATAGCACTTAGATCTGTTGCAACAGCAGGGTAAACATAAATCTGATTATTTACCCATGTGGCTTTCCCTGTAAAGTCTGACATGCCAAATTGCATATCATCAACAATAACCTTGACATCCGTTAGGTGGGTCTGTTTAAGATCTATCGGTAATGGTGTTTTGAGCTTGAAGAGGTTTTCTTCATTAGGTTCACTTGTTGGCTCACTTGATTCACTTGGCGAACTGCCAATTTGTTCGGTGTTAATGGAAACTTTTACCCCATTGGCATTAAATTGATCTACACACACTTCTGTTTTTAATAAGCAAAGCCCAGAAAGTGACAATGAAGCCTCATTGACTTGAACATTAACACCTGGTAATTCAAGGGAGAACCCTTGTATATGTAGATCATGAAACGTACCCTCAACTTGGGCAATTTTTAGCTCGGGTAAAAATTTATTTAAAACATAAGTGGTTATTTTGACACCTAAACTTGTGTAGATAAGTAGAATAGTAAAAACAGTGAGAAAAACGATAACTGATAAAATGGCAACGCTTCGTTTTTTCCATTTACGTATCCGTTTTAATTTTTTTACTTTTTTAATTCTAGCTGTGTTGTTATTCATTTTATAATTCACTTCCTAAACCAATATATAGGTGAATAGAACCGCTTTTTTGGTTAAGTGGCGTTGCTAAATCGACTTTTATTGGGCCAACAGGTGAAGCCCAGCGAATGCCGATCCCCGTTCCTGTATAGAATTTAGTTCTATCAACTTTGTCAATAGCTTCTCCTGTATCGACAAATGCGGCTCCCCACCATGAGCCAGATAAATTATATTGATATTCAAGTGAGCCAGTGATAAGTTTTGAAGCTCCTTTTAACTTGCCTTTTTTATCTTTAGGTGAAATAGATTGATAACTATAACCTCGAATACTACGTTCACCACCAGCAAAAAATCTAAATGACGGTGGAACACGGTCAAAATTGTTTGCTTGTATAATGCCAAAATTCCCACGAGCTATAAATCGATGGGATTTTTGTAACGAGCGAATCCATGCGTGTTGTGCTTGAAAGCGCATCAGATTAATATCAGAGCCTAATGATTCACCAGCAGCTTCAAGCGAATAACGTTGAGAATCTCCCCACATTGTTAATAAATTACCGTCAGAACGAATTCTAGATAAGCTAAGTGATGGATAATATAAAAATGTTCTAAAGCTAGCATCGCCTTGGGTAAAATCATCACGTAATACATTAAAACCTAAAGCGGTTTGCCAACCATAAAAATTATCCCAGTTGCGTAAAGCGCCAAACGTATAAGATTGTGAGTAAGTATCATTATTATCAATCTTTTTATAACCCCCTTGAATGGTGTAATACTGTTCAAGTGGTGATTTTTTTAAGGGAATTTTATAACTCATCGTAACCAATTGTTCTGGCGAGGATAGCGATAAATTGCTTTGAAAACTCTGTCCACGGCTATTGAGCCATGGTTTGTTCCAGCCAATTTTTCCGTGCACACCGTTATCTGTTGAAAATCCTAATCCAAGATCCATATTATTTTTCTTTCTAGGCGATGTATCGACATCAATTGGGAGTATTTTACCTTCTGTTAAATGAGGAAAGTCAGGCACAACTACAACTGAGTTAAACCAGTTTGTTGAGGTAAGGCGCCTATTTAATAATGACAACTGCTCTGCCGTATATTCTTCGCCCTCTTTAAATGGCACAATATTAGCTAAATAATCTTTACGGATTTTGGCATTATGAAAAGTGACTTTACCAAATCGATAGCGTTTACCCGTTGTATAATCAATATTCCAAAAAGCTTGATGTTCAGACAGTAAAACCGCTAACTGATGCTTGGGCATATTGGCATCAAAGTAACCTTTTTTTAGTGATAAATCTTGCAGGTTTTTCTTAAATGATTCATAAACACCATGATTTAATATATCACCGATTTTGGGTAAGTTGTTTTTTTGTAAATATTCAAAATCGGGATCGTGTTGACCTTCACCAGTAATATTCACATTGAGTTGCTTAACGAGCACAGGCTCGCCTGGTGATATATTGACAACAAGAACTTTAGGATTTTGCGCGTTATACTCGAAAGTCGGTGAATAATAACCTAATGCACGAAGCGATTTTTGCACTTCATTTTCAAAATAACGCTTAAAATTGGGTGTATCATCAATTTTATTGGGGGCGATTAATGATATACGAGCATCGACATTGTCAGCAAGTTCACCTGATAATCCCTTAATTGATAACTTCATATCAGCATAACTTGATGTAGCGCATATCACTAAAAGCAAGCCTAATGACCAAGAAAATCGTGACACATACACCTCGATATTTGTTAAGATTCAAGTAATTTTATATGTCCAATATAAGGCAAATGGCGGTAATGTTGTGCATAATCAATACCATAGCCAACCACAAACTCATCAGGAATGGAAAATCCAATATATTTTACGGGTACGGCTACTTCACGACGTGACGGTTTATCTAATAACGTACAAATTTCAATGCTACGCGGATGACGTAATTTTAAAATCGCCATCACCTTACTAAGCGTATTACCGGTATCAATAATATCTTCGATAACCAACACATCTTTATCACGGATATCTTCATCTAAATCCTTTAATATTTTGACGTCCCGATTACTTACCACCGCATTACCATAACTTGATGCTGTCATAAAATCGACTTCGTGTCCAACGGTAATGGCTCGGCTTAAATCTGCCATAAAGATAAATGAACCACGTAAAAGTCCAACTAAGATTAGCTCATTTTGGCTATGTTGATAATCTTTACTGATTTGTTGACCTAACTCGATTACTCGTTTTTGGATATCATCTGATGATATCATCATGCTTAATTCGTGTTTTTTCATTAATAATGCTCAAGTTAATTTTCAAAAAAATTTAATTAGATTCTAGCAATTTTCCTTGATAAAAAGAATAAGCAAACTTACTTTTTATCAAACTATGGTAAGAATGAATTTTAATATTTTATACTGAAATGCTTAGTTACCTAAAACCGTCTGACCACTCTCTTTAACTTTCTTTTTTTGTAAACGCCGTTTTTTAAAAAAATCACTTAAAATAGTACTACATTCATTAGCCAGCACTCCGCCAGTAACTTCAGCATAGTGATTGATACTTGGATAAGCAAGAATATCAATAAAAGAACCTGCGGCGCCAGTTTTGTAATCGCTTGCACCATAAACAACACGTTTAATACGACTATGAATAATGGCACCAGCACACATAATACAAGGCTCAAGCGTGACATAAAGAGTTGTATTGATTAGGCGGTAGTTAGTTAAAAGTTTTCCTGCTTGCTCGATAGCCATAATTTCAGCATGAGCCGTAGGATTATGTTTACTTATGGGTTGATTATAGCCTTCACCCATAATTTGATTATGTTCATTAACAATTACCGCACCTACAGGTATTTCGCCTATAGATTCGGCATGTTTAGCAAGCATTAATGCATGTTGCATCCAATATTCATCTAACATTTTACGACTATAGGTTATTGAGATTTAACACATCACGCATGTCATATAAACCAACGGGTTGTGTGGCAAGCCATAGTGCTGCACGCACGGCACCATTGGCAAAGGTCATTCTACTCGACGCTTTATGGCTAATTTCAACCCGTTCGCCAATGTCTGCAAAGATAGCGGTATGTTCGCCAACAATATCACCTGCTCGAATAGTAGCAAATCCAATAGCGCCTTGTGGTCTTTCGCCAGTATGACCTTCACGACAATAAACAGCACGATCGTTTAAATTGCAATTAAGTGCATCGGCAATCGCTTCGCCCATGGCTAATGCGGTGCCTGATGGTGCATCGACTTTATGGCGGTGATGGGCTTCAATGATTTCAATATCAGTATAATTACCCATGATTTTGGTTGCTTTTTCTAATAGTTTTAGCACTAGGTTAACGCCAACACTAAAGTTTGCAGCAAAAACAATAGCAATTTTTTTTGCTGCATCGGCAATCGCTTGTTTACCTGCCTCATCAAAACCGGTGGTGCCAATAATCATCATTTTTTTATTTTCGACACAAAATGCTAAGTGAGTCAGCGTACCTTCTGGGCGGGTGAAATCAATCAATACATCAAACTGATCTTTTGCTTGTTGTAAATTATCAGTAACTTTAATGCCACAAATACCGATTCCAGCCAGTTCACCTGCATCACTACCAAGCAACGATGAGCCTTCGCGCTCAAATGCTGCACCTAAAGTCACGCCTTCGATTTGTGCAACGGCTTGGATGAGCTGTCGTCCCATTTTTCCGCCAGCACCCGCAATTGCGATACGAATCATATTTGTTGACATATAACTTTCCTTAACTTTTTATGGCTATAGATAAATAAATATTATAGCGGAAAATAAGCAACTTATACATAATGTCAAATTTAAATACTACAAATTTCGAGCGCTTTTTATTTAAAAAGAGGTGAAAATTATGATGCGATCTCCTTGGTATTTTGGTTGGAATATTGTTATTGCAGCCTCGCTTTTAACGTTGCTTTCTAGCGGATTAAGGATGAGCATGGGCGTATTTTTTCTTCCCATTGCAAACGATCTTGGTTTTAGTCGCAGCGTACTTTCTGGCATTATTGCTATTGGTATGCTTTTTTCGGGTATCGCCACGCCAATAGCGGGATATTTAGAGAGTAAATATGGCACTCGCTTTGTGCTCATATTAGGATCAATCATTATTATTGCCTCAACGGTTTGGTCTGCGAACTCTCATGATTATTGGAACTTTTTCTTGTCTTTTGGTATTGCGTTATCTTTTGGTACTTCTTTTGTCGGTTCTGTCAGCTTTACGCCTATTGTGGCGCGTTGGTTTATCAAACGAAGAGGGTTAGCATTATTTATTCTATCAACAGGCAGTATGGCTGGCATGGCGGTGATGTTACCTGTTTTTGCTTTCTTCATTCCAATTTATGGTTGGCAAACCACACTAGTTTCGTTTGCGGTGATCTTCATGATTATGGCATTGCCTATTGCCTTTTTTATTATGAAAGATAATCAATCTGAAATTGCAACACCGAATATAGATCCTGTTATCAATCAAAAAACAGATGATAGCATCAAACTTATGGACGTATTAAAAACACGTCCATTTTGGCAGCTAAGCTTTGGGCTTTTTACCTGTGGTTTTAGTATGAATTTATTAGGAACACATGGTGTTCCAATGCTGGTTGATCACGGATTTGATTCAATCACCAGTTCTAACGGTATAGGTTTAATCGGTTTAGTCGCTATTTTTAGCACCCTAGTGTTGGGGTATCTTTCTGATATAGTGCAACGAAAAAATATTTTAATGATGGTTTATTTAATCCGAGGATTAGGTTTTATTGCTCTTATTTTAGCATCAAGCAAATGGCAGCTTTTTACTATCGCAGCAGTAGGAGGGCTGGTTTGGGCGGGCGCTTTGTCATTATCGGGCATAATTACCGCTGATATTTATGGAGTAAAGCTTGTCGGATTACTTTCTGGATTAACCTATTTTTTTCATCAAGTGGGCGCAATGATTGGCTCATGGCTTGGTGGATGGGCTTATGATAATTTACATACCCACTTAGTTGCCTTTGGTACGGCTAGCATCTTATTGTTGATGGCGGCTGTGACTGCTTATTTCCTTCCTAAACAATTACCGCTTGTCGCAAAACACGCAAAACAATAGCTTAAAACAGATGGACGTCAAATTGCGTCCATACCTATCTATAAAATTTTTAGATAACTTTTATAAAACTTTTAATAGTTCAACATCAAAAATTAATGCGCTGTATGGTGGAATTGATGCGCCAGCACCTTGAGCTCCATAGGCTAATTCTTGAGGAATATATAAGCGCCATTTTGACCCTTCAGGCATAAGTTGTAGCGCTTCTACCCATCCTTTAATTACACCGTTAACTGGGAACTCAGCAGGTTGACCACGCTCTACAGAGCTATCAAATACCGTGCCATCAATTAATTGCCCAGTATAATGAACTTGAACGTGATCGGTCGCTTGAGGTAAAGCACCGTCGCCTTGTTTAATGATTTCATACTGTAGACCAGATTCAGTTGATTTAATACCATCTTTTTCAATGTTTTTAGCAAGAAAATCTTTACCTGCTTGAGCCATTTTTTCGGCTTGTTTGGCTTTTTCTTTCGTTGCTTGTTCATGCACATGGCGTAATGCATCATGTAGTTCTTGTAAAGGCAGGGCAGGAGGGTTACCCGCTAAAACATCTTCCATTGCAAGTTTTAATGCATTAAGCTCTAAATTATTTAATCCTGAGTCTTTTAATTGTTGCCCAATTTGTAATCCAATAGCATAACTTGCTTTTTGCTCTGTTGTCTCTAATTTCATTTTTTACCTTTTATTATTAAAAATAATGTTTATTGTGACGCTATTAAGTTGGTTGATACCACAACAAAAGTCAAGCAATAATTCGCATGATGGTCTGATGTTAGCTTAGCTTATTAGCTAATTGTGAAAGAATTTATCAATTTGGCTAGCACTTAGATAAAATATCAGCGATAATATAAATTATAATTTTTTTTATGGATAATTTTAGATGCTGTTTCGTAAATTTACCGCCTTTGCAATTGTAGCAAGTGTTTTATTAACGGGATGTTCAGTTGTTGAACGTTGGGTATATAGACCAGATATCAACCAAGGTAATTATGTAACACCAGATGCTATTGAGCTATTACAAGTTGGTCAAAGCAAAGAACAGGTTGTCTTTATTATGGGCTCACCAATGTTAACTTCTGTTTTTGGTGATAACATTTGGTATTATATTTTCCGCCAGCAACCACAACATGGTGGCGTTAGCCAAAGAAATTTTGCTATCTATTTTGATGAAATGGGCATAGTAAAAGATATCAAAACCACAGAATTAGCGGGTTCTAAATCGTTAGAAGAGATGAACAAACAAGGTATATCAGATCCAATTGATGTCAAATCTGATGATGAGAATTCTACTCCTGAATCTTAAAAAAATAAAAGCCTCGTTAAATCATGAGGTTTTTTGATTTATACTATTTAAACATAAAAAAATTACAATTTTAATTATTAATACTAGCCATTACTTAAAAAAGAAAGAATAGTGATAATAATTGAAGCGATAGATATAATTAGAAAATATTTCCAATAGCCATGAAGATTTTCAAGAGCAAAGCCCCCAACCTATTAATTATCAGCTTTTTCTAACTCTTTTCTGCTTTTTGTCTCTGTATGTCGATTTAATCTGCTAGATCTTTGACATGTACCATTCTCAGTTTTTTTGCCGTTCATCTAGTTTTCATACCGAGGTTTCGTTCTGCTATTTAAAATAGAGGTATTGTTGGTGTGTTAAATTTACCGATTAATAAAAACACGGTATTTATTCTAATACTCCACTTTAAATTTTTAAACTTTCATAAACAATATAAAAAGTGTATTATTAATAAAAATCAATAAACAAGACAGGAAATCCTTATGTTGAAAAAATTAATATTAACCGCAATGTTATTTTCCACTGCTGCACACGCTAAATTTATTCATCCAATGGACTTTGATGGTTCAGAAGCTCAAAAGGAAGAAGTTATGGAATATATTAAGGATAATGTTAAAAAAGACTATTGTGGTAAATTAGATATGTGCCAAGCATCAAATTTAAGAATGATGGAACGAGAAAATTTAAATGCATTTAAAAAAGCGACTCAAGCAAAAAATAGAAAAATAATGGATCGAGTGATCCGCGATTATTGTACTAGTGGTCTAGATATGTGTAGCTATATCAATATACAAATGATGTATGAAGAAAATAATCAAGCCGACAATGAGACATTATCTTGGTAGATGATTCTTTTTGTTTGTGTTGTTCCTGATTTTAAAGAGCTCGATATTCTCATATGTTACGTTTATATAAAACGCGGGTTCAATATCAATTTTCATAATTGAGTTAAATATACGTAATAGAGGTTGATCAGTTACCACTCACTAAAAAATTTTACTAATTTTGATAAAAAAGTAACCTTGGCATTTGTTAGCTGGTTAGATAAATATTTGCTATATATCAAGTTCCTATACCTTATATGCGCCAAGATACCTAAAAATGGTTTGCATGTTCACGAGCCCAATTAAAATTTTTCGTAGTTTCCAAGCTTTATCAGCATCTTTATATATTTTCTTCGCTTCCAGAGAATTGACAATTTCTTTTTTTTATTTTTCTTATGCTGTGTTTAGTCATTTTCTATCATCTCTTTTCGGTTGATAGCAGTAGGTTTAGTTCTTGATACCGCTAGGCATTCTACAATATTCAATGATGTGATGGGCATTTAGAGTAGATAATTGCATACTTGCAATGTCAATATTGATGAAAATTTACACAATATATTATTTTTAATAATGTCCAGAATTGCTCTATTTCCGATAATTGGTTTGTAACCCATACTTTTATTATTTGTTGCTTGCTAAATACTTTTGGCTGATGATTAATTATCTTGGCTTTTTTATTTCAACGGTGCAACGATAGTGAGGTGTTTTGTCTGCACGGACAGGTTTATCTATGATACAATAAGCCTTAAATTATTTGCTTTAAATTATTCTTCCTATTGGCGTGGGAGTTTAATAATGAAAAAATATATCAAAATAGGCAAAAATAACCTTTTGAGATAATTAATAAAAGCTGCTATAAACATTGGTGTATCAATGAATTCAACCCTTAACAAATTTTCCATTGCTCCTATGCTGGATTGGACCGATAAGCATTGTCGCTATTTTCATCGAATTTTAACTAAGCAAACATTGCTGTATACCGAAATGGTAACAACAGGGGCAATTTTATTCGGTAAAGGCGATTATTTAGCGTTTAATCATGAAGAGCACCCAGTCTGCTTACAATTAGGCGGGAGTGATCCAAAAGCGTTAGCGCAATGTGCGAAATTAGCACAAGAGCGTGGTTATGACGAAATCAATTTAAATGTGGGTTGTCCATCCGATCGTGTACAAAATGGCATGTTTGGTGCTTGTTTAATGGGAAAAGCTGATTTAGTTGCAGACTGTGTTGCACAAATGCAAGATCAAGTTGGTATTCCAGTCACAGTAAAAACCCGAATTGGCATTGATGATTTTGATAGCTATGCTTTTTTGTGCCAGTTTATTGAAAAGGTGATGCCTTATACTAATACATTCATTGTACATGCGCGTAAAGCCTGGTTATCGGGATTAAGTCCTAAAGAGAATCGTGAAGTGCCACCGCTTGACTACGACCGTGTTTATAAGCTAAAACAAGATTATCCTCATTTAACCATAGCTATCAACGGTGGTATAAAAACAATGGATGAAATAAAACACCACTTACAATATGTTGATGGCGTAATGGTAGGGCGAGAAGCATATCAAAACCCTTGGTTATTGACTGAAATCGATTCGAAAATTTTTGGTGAAAAGCCCTCTGTCATCGCCCCGATATTGGCTATTCGTGCTCTTTATCCTTACATTGAACAGCAGTTAGCACAAGGTGCTCAGCTTAACCACATTATGCGTCACACTTTAGGCCTCTTTAATGGGTGTAAAGGTGCAAGACAATGGCGACGTTATCTTAGCGAAAATGCGCACAAAAAAGGAGCTGGAGTCGATGTGGTAGAACAAGCTTTAATGTTTATAGAATAGTTTTTATCGAATAGTTTTTATAGAATGGTTTTCCTAAAATTGTCATTATATTCGCTTATAATGACAACAATTGCACGCAGTTAGTGTATCGTTATATACTAGCCCACAATTTCTCTAATGGTTTTTATCTAGTGCGTTTAAATTCAAGTCAACAAAAAGCGGTCGAATATGTTTCAGGTCCTTGCCTTGTTTTAGCGGGGGCAGGATCAGGAAAGACGCGGGTTATCATCAATAAAATTGCCTATTTAATTCGGGTGAAAGAATATTTACCCCGTCATATTGTCGCAGTAACTTTTACTAATAAAGCAGCACGTGAAATGAAAGAACGTATTGCCCAATCGCTTAGTAAACAAGAGGCCAGAGGGCTGAAAATTTCCACATTTCATACTCTAGGATTAGATATTATTCGCCGAGAGTACAAGCATTTAGGTATAAAATCTAACTTTTCATTATTTGATGATCATGATCAAATAGCGCTACTTAAAGAGCTGACTCATCAATGGTTAGAGGGTGATAAGGATCTGATAAATCAGTTACGTGCAACAATCTCAAATTGGAAAAATGATATTGTTGACTCCACTCTTGCTATGGCCCGAGCGCAAACCAACAAAGAAAAGCTATTTGCCCATTGTTACCTGCTTTATGAAAAACAGCTAAAAGCATGCAGTATTTTAGACTTTGATGATCTGATTTTAATGCCCACACTGCTATTAAAAAATAACGAACAAGTGCGGGAAAAGTGGCAAAATAAAGTGCGTTATTTATTGGTTGATGAATATCAAGATACCAATACAAGCCAATATGAATTTATCAAATTGCTGGTTGGTAGCCGAGCTAAATTTACCGTTGTTGGTGATGACGATCAATCTATCTATTCTTGGCGTGGCGCAAGACCAAAAAATTTAGTATTACTCAAACAAGACTTCTCCCATTTAGAAGTGATTAAACTAGAACAAAATTACCGATCATCAGGTCGAATTTTAAAAGTAGCAAATATTTTAATTGAAAATAATCCACATATTTTTGAAAAAAAACTGTTTTCCGAACTGGGTTATGGTGACGTATTAAAAGTTATTTCTGCCGATAGTGAAGAGCACGAAGCCGAAAAAGTGATTAATGACCTTATTGGCCATCGCTTTGCTAATAACAGCCAATATGGCCAATATGCCATATTATATCGTGGCAATCATCAGGCAAGACTGATTGAAAAAATGTTAATGCAATACCGAGTGCCATATCGAATCTCTGGTGGTACATCGTTTTTTTCGAGAATTGAAATTAAGGACTTGATGGCCTATTTGCGTTTATTAACTAATCCTGATGATGATAATGCCTTTATTCGCATCATTAACACACCCAAACGAGAAATAGGTCCTGCAACCATTCAAAAACTGGGCGAATGGGCTAATCAGCGAGGAGTGAGTTTATACCAAGCAAGCCATGATATGGGCTTGACCGAGTTTCTATCTGGCAAACGCATGGAATCATTACAAGTTTTCATTCACTGGTTTGATACACTTATTCAAAAAACACATACAGAACCCATGAATGCTATTTATGAACTACTGCATGGCATTCATTATGAAAGTTGGATTTATGAGACATCCGCATCACCAGCAGCAGGGCAAATGCGCATGCGCAATGTTGAACAGTTGATTAGTTGGTTAAATGATATGTTACAAGGCGATGATATTGATGAAGCGATGACGCTTGAGCAAGCAGTTGCCAGATTTACCCTGCGTGATATGTTAGAACGTAACGAGACTGAAGAAGAGCTCGATCAGGTTCAACTCATGACATTGCATGCCTCTAAAGGATTGGAATTTCCTTATGTTTATTTGATCGGCATGTCTGAAGGCTTATTACCCCACCAAACCAGTATTGATGAAGATAATATCGAAGAAGAACGACGTTTAGCCTATGTCGGTATTACGCGAGCACAACGTGAACTCACCTTTTCATTTAGTCGGCAACGAAAACAATTTGGCGAAACGCTGCAAGTTGAACCGAGCCGATTTTTATTAGAGCTACCACAAGACGACTTAGCCTGGCAAGATCAGCGTAATGCGTTATCACCCGAAAAAAAAATGCAACAAGGCCAAAGTCGGTTAGCGATGTTAAAGGCGCAAATAGCCAAAGCGAAATAATCAACGGTCAATAATCAAAATTAAATAACTAAATAATTAAAAATCATTATTATCTAAGGAACAATAAACGATAAAGTTTATCATTACAGCTATTTTAATTTTTACCTGCTGCTTTGCCAATGCGACAGAGTTAAAGTCTAAAACTTATAACCTGCGATTTTTTACCTTGCTTAAAAAATTTCAAGCCGAAAAAAACTTACCAAGGCTTGATACAGTAACAGGGAAAGAAATACTCAGTCAATTTACTGATCCTAAACTTATTGCGGATTTGTCAAAAGATAAGCTAGAAGAACAACTGAATATCACCAATTATATTAATTGGTTAGTTGAAACCTATTTAACTTTTTCACTCAATGAATTAAACACGATAACGGAGCAAGATATTCACTAATAATCTAAAACGATTTCAACCCGAAGTTATTTTATTAAGTAATTTTAATATAGAATATTTTGCTGCAATATCGCCATATGTTAACCAATTTTATGAAGAATTGCCAGATTCGGAAAAGAGTGCGCTAACACTACTTAGCGTTAACGCGATGCAATCTGAAATGCTAAAATATTATGCAGGCGGATTAATGTGGATGGACTTACCAGATTGTTTAACCGACCAATCTAAACTGAAAATCGTCACGATGCTAGCAAAATCTGCTGAAAATTATGCAAAATATATACCTGAATCAGAAAAGGCCAAAATTATCGAAAATTCTGAAAATTTGATGACCAAACAACATCAATTTAAATCACAGTTATCACATATTATCGAAGTAATGAAAAAGAACCAATGTGAAACATTATGCCAAATAACCCCGCGAAATGAGAACAATATTTATATAAATTAGATAATTAAAACAAAAGGTTATTAATGAATAATAGGATAAATAATTTTTAAAGATACGATATGTTTTGGAATATAAAAAATTAATCCTAAGTAATGATATTCGTTACCATGATCAAAATAATAAAAACTCAATTGGTGATATTTTGTTAATCTAATATAATAAACAATTAAAAATCATTGACGGATAGAAATAGCTTTATATAATACACATCGTCTAATCAACAAATCCTATCTAAGTCTCCTTAGCTCAGCTGGATAGAGCAACGGCCTTCTAAGCCGTAGGTCACAGGTTCGAATCCTGTAGGGGACGCCATTTAATTATTAAGACAATCAATAAGTTACGCTATGCTTTAAAATCTAAAGGAAATCTCACTGCTTAAGTTAGGCTAAAACGCTTATACTGTTATTTTTATTAATGTTGATTATTCTGTAATAGTCTTTATGTTTATCTATTTCAATGATCAACAGTTGGCTATTTGGCAGTGAAACCAGTCGAGTAAAACCCGAAATTAACACAGCAATTTCCTAATACTATTCCACCAGAACAACAGCGAATCCAGCAAGCGGTAAATGAAAGGATTTATCGAACAGGGGAAAGACATCAAGCGATTTATTCAAAGCTTCATCAGCAATTTAAAATTCCACGCTACCAAGATCTGTTAGTAAGTTTGATGAAGCTATAGAGCGGTTGGGTGGTGTATATTCTCGAAGCTGTTTATCTAATGAAGATTGGTATAAATTAAATCGACTATTATTTGTTGCTAATTATATGAGAGAAAAAATATAGTTAATTGAACCAGCAAGATTGATTGTCAAAAAGTAGACGATGCATATAATTACAAATCATTTTACTATAAGCAGGAATAGATTATTGCCAATTATCTGGCATAACTAACTAAAAATTATTCAGGAAACCAATTGATTTTATTTAATTTTTTTGAGTGATAGTGAAAGGTTAAATTAATGCTTTTACAACAAACCTACCTTATTTTAACTCTATGCCTAAAATTATTCATACACTAGAAATGGAGCTACAAATTATAGTAATAAAAAAAGCGTGAAATATACAATAAAACACTTGACTGTTTAAACGTTTAAATATATGATATGCACATGATGCGGTTTTAAGCGCACAGAATTTAAGTCCGCTAAAATAGTTGGGCTTTTTTTGTTTCCATATGTAAGTCATTTTATGAGAGCACGAGCATATAGACGACATCAGGCTAAGCGATGTTTAGATAACAGAAAGCATGATTTTCATTCTGGCAATACTAGAAAATCGCTTAAAAAGCATGTAATAACACCGGTAGCCTGTTCTTGTTGGATGTGTGGTAATCCAAGAAAATATCATAAATCATTAACTTTACAAGAGCATCGCTCATTATTGAATTTAAAAGAAAGCCTCATCTAGAGGCTTTTTACTATTTAGACAAAACTTTATAGATAAAACCTCATAGACAAAGCTTTACAGTATCAACCATAAATTAAACTTGCAAACTATCTAAGTTTTCACTTGTTTACATTAATTAATGCAATCTTAACCACCTTGATTTTTTAAGATTTTATTGTTATAGTTAAGATCAAAAGCGGGGTTCTCCTCGCCTTTGATACTACTAAAAAGCTGGAAACTTAAAAGGAGTAGAAGAACAATGATTAGTATTTTCATTTTTCTTCTTATCCCAACTTAGATCGAGGGTTTACTTTCTCAAGTTTCTTGCTTGGTACTTATAGTTAATTGAGTGCGATGATTTTTAATTAGAACGCTCGATATTTTTATTTATTTTGGAGTTGTTTTTTAAACGGATTTATGAAAAAGTTTATCATCTCGCTTGTGCTTGTTTCTTTTTTTGCTAATTCAACACAAAACTTTAATACAGCAAAAACCCAATTAACTAAATTGTATAAATCAAACCCAAAACAAACTGAGTTTTATTGCGCTTGCGAATTTAGCTTTAACGATAAAAAGGGCGTTGTTGATTTTGGTAAATGTGGTTACAAACCCAGAAAAAATGAAGCTCGAGCCTCTCGCATAGAATGGGAACATGTCATGCCAGCCGAAAATTTTGGACGCCATTTACAATGTTGGCGAGATGGTGGACGTAAGGCGTGTAAAAAAGATGCTACGTTTAATCTGATGGAAGGTGACATGCATAATCTACAACCTGCAATTGGCGAAATTAACGGTGATCGTTCTAACTACCGATACTCGCAATTCACTAATCAATTTAATCAGTATGGACAATGTCAATCTGCAGTTGACTTTAAATATCGTCAATTTCAACCACGTGACGAGATTCGAGGCATAATTGCACGCACTCATTTTTATATGTCAGATAAATACAACATTAACTTATCAGATTCTGAGCGCAAATTAATGACAGCGTGGAATAAAATGTATCCGTCTGAACAATGGGAATGCAAGCGCAATCAACAAATTAAACAAATTCAGGGTAATGATAACAAGTTTATTACAAAACAGTGTAATAAATAATTAGGTTTATCAATGGCGTGTTGATTTAAATGCGTTATATTTGCTGCAAATAGTTAGCTGTAAGCCCTATTAGAGATAACAGCGTTTTTATTACTTGGATTTTAAATAGCTATTGACTATTGATAATTAAGATTTTATCTTTTTTTTATTTCGGAGGATGAAATGAACGATTTGTATGTCGAGTGTTTAAATATGTTACCTGCTATCACACGGGGAATTATTGTAACAACTATTATATTAGTAATGTTAATACCAGAATTTGTAAAAAAAATAGCAATACCTGCCATATCATTTTTTTTAAATAAAATAATTAATAGAGAAAAAAGTAGAATATACGCAATTAGTAAAGATAATTCTTTAAATGAAGAAGTAGTTAAAGAATGTCATACAGAGTTAATGATTTTAGCGGAAATGGAACTAGTACAATCAGCAGATAGAAAGATTGGTGTTTATTTTTATGAATTAATTAACTTGTTAAAGCACATTGTGTCCTATAATAAATTTAAGCGATTATATCCTTATTTGTATTTTATAAATAATGAAATATTGATAAATGATAAAAAAATCAAAAATAAGCGGTATAGTAATTATTTATGGGCTGTATTCTGCTTTATTGGAATGGCTATTTTTTCTTTTTTATATATCTATTCTAGCACCAATACAAACATTCAATCGCCAGTTTTATTTAATATATTATGCCTACTTTTAATAGTGTTAAGTGAACTATCTGGCTTAATAACTTTAAATTTAGTAATAAAAAAGAAAGAAATAGATGAATTTAATCATATTAAGAACCTTTATCATGAAAGGGT
>NZ_LZHO01000036.1:0-8634 GCF_001690895.1 Gilliamella sp. Nev5-1
CGTCAACGCACAAACGCTTTTTATTTTCAAAAATCTTCTCGTACTCATTAGCCTTTGCAATGTCTTGCTCTAACGCATCTTTTTTGCCCGCTCTAATTCGATATTTCAAAATGTTGCCGAGACAAAAGCCCCTGAACTGCTCTACAGTCATGCTTCGAGCGATAATGTCGATAGATTCGATGCCTTCGATTATTTGATAGTGTTTTGGATTTTTTATGTTGTCACTCATCACCCGATCCCCCGTCTAATTCAGCCCGTGCTAGATATGCAATTAATGCAGAACTAATAAAATCAACATTTTGATTTAAAATTTTTTGTACAAACTCATTTTTTTTATAATCTTCGATCCCCTCAGGAATTGGAGTAATTAGATGTTTTTTAAATCTTTCTACTTCCTTTTCTAACTTTTGCTGTGTTAATTTAGTCATCCTTAAACCCTCACGCACTCAAAGTTATCAAGCCGAATTAGCTCTTTTACTTTCCACCCAAAAGAATTCTTTTTACCGTTTGATAGCTTTTTAATACATTGTTCGACTGCTAATTCTTCATTAGTAAAATGCGTCCAATTTATCGGTTGGTGTCCGTCTTTTATGATTGTTGCTGTTATTTTGTAAGCCATTTTTGTATCAACTCCCGTAATTTAATTTTGTCTTCTTCTGAATATTTTTTAACTCGTTCTGCTAGTTCAAATTTTATTTTTGATTTATTCGCACCGCGTTTGCCCAATTCTGCAACATAGTCATACGCTATTTTGTCGAGCATGTGATTAATACCGAGTGGGCAGTGGTTAACCTGCTCGCGCATATTTACGCTCTTTTTTTGCCGGCTCTGGATTTGCTCTAGCCTGCGATTCCAGTTGATCTACGTTATAAATACGCCCATTGTTAATACCTGCAAAAACAGTAAAATTACCTGAGCCATGGCGATTTAAAGCAACGTTAATTTCCATCAAGTTTTTATCTGCGTTATCGTTGTAAACAGCATCACGATAAATACCCACCCAGTAGTCACAATCTTGCTCAATTTGCCCTGTGTCACGGCTATCACTTGGAATCGGTCGTTTATCAGCTCTGGATTCAAGATTACGGTTTAATTGAGTTAACATAACAACAACGCAATTAAGCTCCTTAGCCAATGCTTTAAGCCCTTTAGTTATTGCACCGTAAGCCAGATCATTACGAGTATCATCACCTGTTTTTTCCTTCTCCATCAGAGTTAGATAATCAACCATGATCATACCTATTTGTCCCTTTTCTCTGGCCATCCGTCGTGCTTCTGAGCGAACATGAGATAGTGTTATTGCTGGTGTATCGTCGATGTAGATATTGTCGCTATTTGTTAACTCGTTCAAATGATGCATAACACGCGCAAACTCTGAATCCGAACCTAAACCACCGTCATAGAAAATATTGCTATTTACCGCTGATTCTTGGGCTAAAATGTTTTCAAGCATTTGCTCATCTTGCATTTCTAACGAAAACATCAGTACAGGTAATTTCTCATTCATAGCGCAATGACGAGCCATGTTTATTTCAAAAGTGGTTTTACCCATTTTTGGACGAGCACCAACCACAAACAGCGAGCCTCTAACCAACCCTTTAGGTGCTAATTTCTCATCTAATGCTTTGATTCCAGTTGATAAACCACGTGCACTATCTGCGTTTTCTAATCGTTGTCCAAGGGTTTCTGTCCATTTATCAGCAATTGTTTTTAACGACTTAAGTCCAGTTGTTTTACCAGTTTTGTTATAGTCATCAATTTGCGTAAATAACGCGTGAATAGCTGATATTTTGTCGCTAGTAGATAAATTTGATTTCTCAAAAATCATAGCGCTACAGTCGTTTAATTTTTGCAATGTGTAGCGTTCAATTGCTTTGTCTCGAACAATTCCAGCATAAGCTGTAACGTTGATCATCGACGGCGTATTTTTGGATAATTCAGCCAGATAAGCTAAACCACCGCAATCTTTCAAAGTTCCTTTTGCTTCCATACTGTCTGACAAGGTAATCAGATCAATCGGGTAGTTTTTACGATTTAATTCAAGCATTTCAGCAAAAATAACTTGATGATGTCTGCTGTAGAATGATTCTGGCTTCAATGAATAGATTGCTTTTTGACAGCGATCTGATTGAAAATCTAACATCATTGAGCCAAGCACAGCTTGTTCAGCAACTAAGTCATGTGGGATCACGTTCATAGCGTACCCTCCTTGAATTTTGTATAAGTTTCATCCTTAACAATGTATTCAAATTTAGCCTCCCAGTTTCTCTGGTTTTCACCAAACATCCAAGCTGGTGCTCTTTCTACAAAATCATAAAAATAGTTAATCAAATCATTGATATTTAGTTTTTTGTTGTCTTTAAAAAATTTTTTAACTAGATTTTTTCGTGCAGTAGTCATTTTTTGAATCTGAGGCAATCTGTTTTCTACAGCATCGTTGTATGCATCCATGACCAAATCAAAATCAATATTATTTTCTTTTGTAATATTGTTTTTAATAGTGTCTTTTGTAGAGTGACATTTTTTGTCACTGGTGGTAGTGACATTTTTTGCTACTGGTTCCATGCATTTTTTGCTACCAGTGACATTTTTTGTACCTACATTTTTTGCTACTGGTTCTGATGTTTCTAACACTAGTGAATATTCAGTAATTTCACCATTATTTTTAATTGCATTGATCAAACCTAAATTTGTTAATTCAGACAGAGCTGCATAAATAGTGCGCTTGTCTTTTATCCCTAAAGATTGCATAAATTGAGAGATACTGATTTTATCGCTCGTTTTACCCCACCCCGTGGTTTTACGAGTAATCAGCAAATAACAACGTAACGCATTAGCTGACATATCAGCCATTAGCTCATCAATAACAGCGTTTGGCACTTGAAATGAGTTTGATATGAATTTACTCATCAATTAACCCTCATAGAATATTCAGCATACTTCTTGCCGTTTTTAGCTCTTATCATGCGACTATCTATTGAATGACCGCGTTTTTTTAAATCATAAATACGCGCACCTAGCCTAAGGCAACCGTATTGATCTAATGCTTGTAACGGATTAATGGTTTTACCGCTTTGCAAATGCCGCAAAATGTTTTTGCATTGGCTGCGTGTGTTTTCATCGTTTAATGTATTCATGCGCACCTCAACAGTTATTGCTCGTTTTTCTGGGCGGGAAAACATCATCAATTGATACATTTATTCCGCGATTAACAAAAAAATTAGTAATTTTTCGACATGTATTTAAATCAACATCTCTACGACCTGATTCATAATGCGAAATAGCGCCTTGTGATAAATTTAATTTTTTAGCCAAGTCTTCTTGTGTGAGATTTATTTTTTCTCTAAATTCACGAATTCTATTCATTAGAACGCCTCCTATAATATTATCGCTTATATTACATAATGTAATTTAATATTGCAACAAATATTACGTTGTGTTAGTTGTGTAATTAATACAATCCGTAATAATCTAATCTAAAAGGAGAGTTCTATGATTAATAAATGGCAAGATATAGTTAAACAAAAAATGAGAAGCACGGGTGAAACTCAAGAGACATTGGCTGAAAAATTAGACGTCACTCAGAGTGGTGTCGCGCACTGGTTATCTGGGAGAAGAAAACCCGATACAGATATAATTGCGTCAATAATGAAAGCCGTAGGGATTAAAGAGATCACCATAAATGATGATGGTTCAGCGTCAGAAAACAGTATTCAATGCGATCGTAATACAAATAATTTTTACATTGAGGTTTTGGATGTTAAAGCCGGCGCTGGCGATGGTTATTTAAATTCTGATGTACAGGAAGTTATCAAATTGATTGAATACGACAACGAGCAAGCAAAATTATTATTTAACGGCATTTCATCAAATAATCTAAAAGTGATTAACATTAGCGGTGACAGTATGCAAGGAACGTTTGAAAGTGGTGATGCGGTCTATGTTGATATATCAAGAAGATCATTTGAGGGTGATGGCATTTATGTATTTACGTTCGGACGAAACTTATATGTTAAACGATTACAAATTATTAAAGATAAATTAATTGTTATATCCGACAATAAAGCATACAAAGAGTGGGATATACGTGAAGATGAAATTGATCAACTTTACATACACGGCAAGGTAATGCTAAGTCAATCAATGCTATTAAGAAAACACGGCTAACCGCTTCGGCGGTTATTGAAACAAAGATTCAATCGTTCAAATAGAATAAAGTAAATTAGATAGTTATTGATAATTTTAATTATAAGGGATATATTATATATATTCCCAATTTGGGAAATTTATGAAAATATTCGGGAAAGAAAAGATAATCAAATTTAATAAGAAACATCCTGAAGCAAGTAGACACCTGAACTCTTGGGTAAGAAAAGTTGAATTGTCAACTTGGAATAATCCACATGACATTAAAAACAATTTTAATAATTCATATGACCAGTTAGGTGATTCTAAAGGTGTTTTTAACGTCAAACATAATAACTATAGAGTTGTTGTTCAAGTGAGATATTGTAATGGCATGGTTCTTATTGATGGGGTATATACTCATTCTGAATATGATAAATTGAGGTTAAAATAATGGCTAGCTATTTTTGGACTATACTGCATAATGAAGCAGAATATCAAAAAGCAATGGATCGATTCACTGAACTTTTCGGTAAAGAACTAACACCTCTTTCAGAGGAAAGCGATGAATTCGAATTATTAGCAATGCTAATTGAAAAATATGAAAATTTAAACTACCCCGTTGAGTCCCCTTCTCCTATTGATTATATAAAATTTATTATGGATCAAAAAGGGTTAACTAATGAAGATATGAAAAAATATTTAGGCTCATCATCTAAAGTGTCAGAAGTCCTCAATGGCAAAAGAAATCTAAGTTTAAATATGATTAAGAAGCTTCATAATGGACTTGGTATACCCGCAGATATATTAATTCAAGATATCAATTGTATAGATGATAAGGATAATGGCGTTATTTTTTCGAAATTAATTAACAATGAAGCTTGCTACATAGCATTAGAGGAATCTACTAAATTTAGCATTATACTTATATGTAAAAATATAATAGAAAAGATTAAAAGTCCTATGAAAAACGAATTAGACAATAATTATCCGAATGATACTAATAGCTGTTTTTATTATTAATATACTAGTTAAAGAGAAATAAAATATGGATAAATTATTTAAACAAAAGAAAGATTTAATTATTATTAACATTAGCTTTGATGAATATAGAAAATCGAAAAATGGTACAGATATTGAATTTCAAATAAATGAATCTAAAGAAAACATCATGATTCATAAAGAATTAGATAAACTAATGGTTAAAATGATAACTACAATTATTGGTGTTGATAATGAGAATACTCAAATTTTTTCTTTTGTGCTGAGATCTAATACTCAAGTTTATCTTAAAGAAAAATTGAAAACAGAAAATCAATCTAAATTACCAATATTATCAGATGAAATAAAAAAACAAGCAGAAATTATTGCATCAACTGAAAATAAAATTTTCATTAAACAGTTTTTTGATAAAACTCATATTCCAATTAGTTCCGATCAATTCTAAATATCAATCAGTATATAGTCAACCCGCCCTGTGCGGGTTTTTTCACGTCTAAAATTTCACAATTTTAAACACCCGCATTGATTAAAAAATAAGCAAACAGCATTACAATATGTAATTACATGTTGTAATATATAATTACATATTGTAATATATACACATCAAAACAAAACAACTTAACAAACAAGCAGTAATTACAGCAGTACGCATCGGGTGAGCGACGAAATCACTCCCAGCCTCGAGAGAGACCGACTGGCCATCAAGTTCTTTAGCAAAATTGCTGCTTGTTTGCTTTTTCAAATCAAAGCGCATTTAAACAAGTGCGCTTGAATTTGAAATAAGAAAGGAGATAGATGATGTTACATAGAGCTGTAGAAAATAGTTACGAAAATGCTTATTGCAACATGATAAACAATATCGAAATGCAAGACGATAAAGAAGCAGAAATCAAAGCTCAGTCAAACGAACTTTATGACAAGCTCAGCGATGATGATTATCTAGAAATTGAAGAAAAAATAATGAAAGTGTTTGGTTGGGATGATGTTGACACTGATTCAGTTCAAAAAGCATTAAAGCTCATATGTTATGAAAAAGCTGAATTTATTTTTAATGAAAAAAATAAAAAATCATCAATCAGATGACGAGGATTACATTATAGATTATTTTGCTGAACTGATTTTTTCAGTGAAAACTGAGCACGAAGTGGCATTAGTATTAAACGCGTGCTTGGATGCAGAAGTTAACTGGTCTCATGGAGCGTCTGCGTCGTGCTTACCTGACCTGATGTTACAGGAAAAGCCTTTATTTATTGGGCAAGATGCGGAATATGGGTGCGGTTTGTGTTGGGATGATCTGGAACCATTTCGCATTAGTAAAAATAACGAAGACATAACAGATTGGTTTTTCGAAGAGCTGAGGAATGAATAATGGAAAAATTAACACCGCAGAATGAACATCAAGAGCACATGGTGCAGATTTTATTAGCAAAAATGCAAGGATTAACTGTTGAAAGCAAAATAAAAAATATTTGGGGATGGTCAAACCCTAGTGACATTTTTTTAGATTCAGAGTATCGCATTGCACCAAAGCTAACTCCTCTATCTCTCTCACGTGAGATGTGGGCGATGATTGATAAAAAATGGAACTATGCAGCAATGGATAAAGATGGCAGAGTGTTTTTTTATAATATTAAACCGCACATCGATATGGTCTTTAAATCATGGGGCAATGACAGTGCACACACTGTCGGGTGTGCATTATCTATTAATATCGAGGGTATTAACTGGAAACAGTCGCTAACTAAACGTCCAAAGGACGCCTAAATGAACAAAATACCAATTGATCGCGTCGGCTGTAATGTGCATGAAACAGACCGATTTAACATTAATTACACACTAAATAAAGGCGAAAAAATATACGCCTTTTTTTGTGCCCTGATTTTATCGTTCGGCGGATTATTTATGCTATTTCGTTGGATGTTACATATTGCTACGGAGTAATAATTATGACATGGGAAGAGGTTTATAGTTCGCTGTCAATTCAATCAAGAATGATCATTGATATAGCAGAAGCATATCGTGTTGATTTAACTGAATTAGCAAATTTACAAGTTCAAAAACAAGAGAGTAACACACATTTAAATGAGGTGATTCATGGAGTTAGCTAAATTAGACGCGCCTTTCCACCCTAAAGACATTGAGTGGAGAGTACAACAGTGCGGTATCTCTAATAACAAGCCATGGTGTATGGTTTTAGCGTATGTAACAAACAGAGCTATTCAGCAACGACTCGATGAAGTTTGCGGAAAAGAAAACTGGCAAAACGATTATCACCCTGCTCCAGACGGTGGGGTTATGTGTAGTATTAAAATCAAAATTAATGGTGAGTGGATAACGAAAAAAGATGGTGCAGAAAACACTCAGATAGAAGCTGTTAAAGGTGGCATATCTGGAGCGATGAAGCGCGCGGGCGTTCAGTGGGGAATAGGTAGATATCTTTATGATTTAGAAGAGGGCTTTGCTAAAGCTTCGCTAGAAAAGGTTGATGGCTGGAATAGAACTCGAACAAAAGATAGTAAGTATATTTGGTGGGAGACTCCAACGCTCCCAGATTGGGCGTTGCCAGTTGAGTATATTTTATCACTATTCGAGAGTGACGCTATTAATTGCAAATCTATGGATGAATTAAAAGCGATTTATACAAAATATTACAATCGCTGCGTTGTAATAGGTGCAGATGATCGGCTTAAGTCATTGAGTGATAAATATAAATACAAACTAGAGAGTAAATAGCAATGAGGAAATTTAACATCTATTTTGATATAGAAACTATTCCGACGCAATCCAAGCAGTTAAAAACTCATATTCAAAATAATTTAACTCCACCTAGTAATTACAAGAAACAAGAGGCGATTGATGCGTGGATTGAAGAGCACAAAGATATTGTTTACCGAAAAACCGCTTTAAACGGCGGTTTTGGTCAAATTGTTTGTATTGGTTATGCAATCAATGATGAGAATGTGCGAGTAATTTATTTTGATGACTGGGCATCATCTGAAAAACAAATATTGCAATCATTTTTTAATGATTTAATTGAGCGTTATAGACCCAGTTCAGATATAACCCCGCATTTTATTGGGCATAATATCGAAAATTTCGATCTTCGATTTATTTATCAGCGCGCAATCGTTTTAGATGTTATACCTCCGGCATTTTTACCGCTAAATAACAAATCATATAACAATATGTACATATTTGATTCTATGACGGAGTGGGCAGGTAAACGTAATTATGCGTCATTAAATGAAGTTTGTTTGGCGCTTGGTATAGAGCCAAAATCCGATGATATCGATGGCTCAAAAGTCTGGGATTTGGTGCGAGAAGGGAAAATAAAACAGGTTGCAGATTATTGTGCTGCCGACGTTGAGAAAGTTAGATTAATACATAAGCGCATGACATTTCAGAATGCAAGTTAATTACAGCCGGCAAGGTTTAAGTGAGCGAAAAAGTATATGACGTTGATAAAACAAAACTGGAGCAAGAAAAATGGCACGTGGAATAAATAAA
>NZ_LZHO01000037.1:0-1097 GCF_001690895.1 Gilliamella sp. Nev5-1
AAACGGCAACATACTGAACACCAATTTAAATGGAATGGGCAACATCAGCTTATTGAATTTAAAAAAATCCGCCACTACTGGGACGAAAACGACAAAGACTTTCATCAAACGGTAGAAACCGTACACTGTTATGAGTATGACGCCTTTGGTCGCCGAATCAGCAAAACCGACATGCAAACGGGCGATAAAACGCTGTTCTTTTGGCAAGGTGAAAACCTCATTACGGAATGCCACGCCGATGATGCGGACTTTAGTGTAGAGGTAATCCGCAATGAACACACCAAGGCCCAAGACTACCGCTGCATCAGTTACATTTACGAGCCGGGCAGCACCGGCTTTAGACCGATGGCGCAGTTAGTCGGTCGTGGACGAGGTGGGCAAATCTACTACTACCTCAACGACCAACTCGGCACCCCGCAAGAGCTCATAACGGCGAATGGCGACATTGTCTGGAGTGGTGTTTACAAATCCTATGGCAACCTCGCCATAGAATACCGCACCGTACCACAAAATCTGCGCTTTCAAGGGCAGTATTTTGACGAAGAGTCAGGGTTACACTATAATCGCTACCGCTATTACGACCCGTACACCGCCCGCTACATCAGCCAAGACCCAATAGGACTGGCCGGTGGTGAAAATGCCTACCGCTACGTCCCCGACCCACTGGCTTGGATTGACCCGTTGGGGTTGTCGGATGAGTGTCCGGGGGTAAAGGCTAAAAAAGAAACGAATAGCACAAATACTGAAGGGCTAACTGGCGGTGCAGCTAGAGCTAAAAAATATTCAAAGAATTGGTCTACAGGAAATCTTAACAAAGTTATTGAAAAGTTTGCAGGCGTAAATCCAATAATAACTATAACTGAAAAAGGAAAAAGAATTTATACTATGGACAGGCCACACTAATTAGTACCAGTTTAATAAGGTCATTGTTATGATAACCAAAAAACAAAAGGAACCAACAATGACAAATCCCATTTCAAGAAGAGAAAAACGCAGTTTTAGTAATGAATTTAAAAAACAGAGGGTAATGTTATACCAAAATGGCAAAAAACGAGCGGATATTGTCACCGAATACGACCTGACTAAATCCGCATTAG
>NZ_LZHO01000038.1:0-98773 GCF_001690895.1 Gilliamella sp. Nev5-1
CACCGAGCACCGAGCACCGAGCACCGAGCACCGAGCACCGAGCACCGAGCACCGAGCACCGAGCACCGAGCATTTTCCTAACTATTGGTAGTCAGTATTCTGTACTTGGTTCAAGCTTTTGGTATTTAGTTTTATCTTCTTTTAATTTTACCTTCTTCCCATTTAAACCTGATTTTATAACCAAAATAACGGCACTTACAGCTTGCTTAAAGCCCAAACTAGCTAAAATAAGTTTGGTTTTATTATCTCAATTGGCAATAGCAAGTTCATCTCATGCCATATTAACTGCCACTACAACAAACGTTATTATAGGCAATGCGCCAGAGGTTATCGCGTTATCCAGTGCAGATAAGCAAGGTTTTACGGTTAACGGTGTTTTTTATAGTGAAGCAAATGGTAATATAAAAACGGGTGAAATTAAGGAATTTGACGGCAATTTAACGTTTAATGACTTTGTGATTTCAAGATATGATTCCAAGAATTTGGATAAAGTGAAAAATTATCGTGATATTGATGGTGATAATGCTGATCCGAGTGTTCCGTTTAAATTAGAAACGACCTATTATTGGTGGTACGACAATACAGGAAAACGGATAGAGGGTGATGATAAGAAAAAAATCATAGGCTGTGGTAGTGGTTATGCAATGCCATTAAAACTCATCATTAAAACTAATGTCAAAGCATATTCGGCGTATGGGATCCCAAAAGAAAGTGAACCTATTACTCTAACCAAAACGTATCAAATAGCGCCTAGAACACAAATTTGCTATGCTAAACCAAATGATATAGTAATTTCCAAAAACCAGCAATGGCGCTCATATGATCCGAGCATTACATCTCCGATCTCTGGGCCTTGGGCTTGGAACGCAGCTAATATAAGTCGCCATCCAGTTCATGGTGGAGGATATAGTGCTGATTATGTTCCTTTTTTTGGGTTTAAAGTTAATCCTATAACCGCAAATAAGCAATTTTTTCCAACAACTGGGTTCCCAGGCGCCAAATTTCAATTAGTGATGACTGGTGCACAAACGGATTACCATTACCAAGTAATTAACAATGGAGGAGGAGATATTTCAGTTGATCATAATGGCGTTGTAAAACTTATGAGCAAACCTGTTGGAAATGTCACTGTGAGGGCAACTTTAAAAAGAGATACTTCTATCATCAGTGATTATAGATTTAACCCTACTATTGTGTGGCTAGAGCCTCAAAAAAATGAAAATATCACATTATCCGATGCAATAAATTTGTGCGGTGGAATCAAAAATATACCTTTACGTAAAGACTATACTAATTCTCCAGCTATTAATGTTGCAGAAAATGAAAATTGGAGTGTTTACCCAAACAGTTTTACTCGATCGATTGGTGGTTCAATTATGGGCGAATGGGGATGGGTATCTGGCATAAACTACCCTGAATCTAATTGGCCTATAGAAAATACTTACTATATTCTTTATTGGACGCGAGAAATAAACAATGCTCAATATAATATTTATTTTACAGTTAATTTATCCGGTCACGTTTCTGTGCTTGAGGCAGAAAAAGGAGATACTAGCAAGATAGCGTGTAAACGTTAATCACTTTGGCATATAAAAAAATATTTAGCTATATTTTAAATATATAATTTTAACGGTTAAAAATAGATCTTACGACAGTGCTAGAATGTGCACTGTTGTTTTATGAGAGGTTATTTTTCCGTGCTTATAACAAATTAGTCTATCTTCTAACGCAACTAATTATTTTTAAATTAAAAATTATAGAGATAATGTAATGTTTTAGTATAAAATTAGTGTGTTATCTATGTGATAACCATTAAAATTTAAAATGCCTTATTAGGCAATTCTATTTACTTCTTAATAAAACTTTACAAAAAAGTTGGCAACATAAACGTATTATTCTTTTAAAATAAGGTTGATATTATTGTATAATGCATTACAAATTTGCATTGTCAGTAAATTAAAACTAACTGCTTATATAAATAAATCAGTAAAAAAGAGTATAGAGGATGATGAAAATATGATAAAATACGATATGAAACAGAGCACCGAGCACCGAGCACCGAGCACCGAGCACCGAGCATTTTCCTAACTATTGGTAGTCAGTATTCTGTACTTGGTTCAAGCTTTTGGTATTTAGTTTTATCTTCTTTTAATTTTACCTTCTTCCCATTTAAACCTGATTTTATAACCAAAATAACGGCACTTACAGCTTGCTTAAAGCCCAAACTAGCTAAAATAAGTTTGGTTTTATTATCTCAATTGGCAATAGCAAGTTCATCTCATGCCATATTAACTGCCACTACAACAAACGTTATTATAGGCAATGCGCCAGAGGTTATCGCGTTATCCAGTGCAGATAAGCAAGGTTTTACGGTTAACGGTGTTTTTTATAGTGAAGCAAATGGTAATATAAAAACGGGTGAAATTAAGGAATTTGACGGCAATTTAACGTTTAATGACTTTGTGATTTCAAGATATGATTCCAAGAATTTGGATAAAGTAAAAAATTATCGTGATATTGATGGTGATAATGCTGATCCGAGTGTTCCGTTTAAATTAGAAACGACCTATTATTGGTGGTACGACAATACAGGAAAACGGATAGAGGGTGATGATAAGAAAAAAATCATAGGCTGTGGTAGCGGTTATGCCATGCCATTAAAACTGATCATTAAAACCAATGTTAAAGCATATTCGGCGTATGGCATCCCAAAAGAAAGTAAATCTATTACATTAACCAAAACGTACCAAATAGCGGCTAGAACACAAATTTGCTATGCTAAACCTTATTCTTTAGAAAAAAAACCAGAGCATCAATGGGATGGTGTGGATGATATTGGGCGCTATTTTTGGAATGATCCAAACTATGCACAACGCAATTCTGCGGGCGGAGGTTATACTCAAGATTATGTGCCAAATTATGGTTTTAAAGCTAAACCAACTGTGTCATCAAGCACTTTTCCCACAACAGGCTTTCCTGGTGCTAAATTTCAGTTAGTAATGACTGGTGCACAAAGTGATTACAAATATAGTATTGTAAATGACAATGGTGGACAAGTTGCCATAGATACAACTAAAGGTTATGTGATTTTAAACAAGAAGCCAGCAGGTCCAATAACAGTTCGTGCCACTTTGCTTCGAGATACCCAAGTTAAAATCGATTATACATTTGATCCAAGAAGTATTTGGGCCATACCTCAAGGTAATTTTGGGGGATCATTTGAAGAGGCAAAAATACGTTGTGGTGGTGAACAAAATATGCTGACTCGCCTGCAAATGTCTAATTCTCCTCGATCTGAGCTAGTGGGGAATGAAGCGTCGTTTGAAAATGCTGGAGACGATTTTTTATCAAATGCTTATACTCGATCAATAGGTCAATCGCTTTTCGCAGAGTGGGGATGGTCAGATCAAGTGACTTATCCTGATTCTGGTTGGCTATTTGGTGTTCATTATTGGACTAAAGATAAATTTAATGGGTCGCCGACAAGCTCCAGTCACTATGTAGTTCATAGTCATGATGGTTGGATTGGGTGGCGATTGCCAGCCGGAGGCGTTTCTGTTGCCTGTAAAGAATAAAGAATTAAATTGAAAACTAGTCATCAGTGACCAGTATGATGGTTATAATCCAGTAGCCAGTAAGATAACGCAGTAGCGTTATCTAGCCCAAAAAGTATTCATAAAAAATGAAAATTAATTTTGCCAAAAAATAAGCAATACTTGATAAAGGTTTTTTTAGAGTTTATAAACAATCTTCATATATTATTAATGAATTATATCAACGAAAGTTGGAAATATCTTTAAATGCAATTGAAAAATTACAGAATTGTTTATTGTGTATTCCCAAAACAGAATTTTACATTACGGTTCAACAATGCTCAAAAAACCATCGGGTATGAAGTTGCTAGTGATTTTGAATTAACGTATCATATAAACTGGCTTAATCATCTATTTGTAGGGAAGCCTGAGCTGTATAAAAAAGCGAAGCATCATATTCAAAATTCATTCTAATAATTTATTTCACTTAAATCCGCAACAAGTCGCATTTTTAATAAATTGGAAACTAGGGATGAATGGCAACATTATTACCGATAACTTATTAAAAGCTTAAGGTAGCAGTTATTGATAAAGCTTTAAAGCTGTCTGTAGCAAAGCTAAAATGATAATAAGGTTCTTCATTTAAAACTTAAGCATTAAATGATAATCTTAAATTTATTATTATTTATTGTATGGATTTTTTACTGAAACATATACTTACCTGAAATCTTATTTACAATAAGTTTGAAGCAATTCAACAAAATTTGTATCAAATCTACATAGCTTTTATTTGAATTATGCCTAGTAAGCTAGATAAAGTGTAGTTTTCTTCAAACAGCTAAAAAGTAAGGAAGGATACCCCCATTCTCACTAGAATTTCATACAAATATGCGAGATAATTCCACAAGGTACAGGCAAAACCAAAAGGAGGTAGTATTATGGATGATCTAAATAAATTTAGCCAAAATCGCAAACCGAAGCAAAAAGCAATAAATAGTCCCTATTTACAAATATAGGCTAAATAATACATGCTAATGTTGTTTTGTTTTTATTGGTACAAGTGCCAAATATTTTCTCAGTAATTTTCTTATAGGTAGAAATTTTATCAGTGCAATTCCTTTTGGATTTTTTGACAATAAAAAAATGCATTAATGAAATTGTAGTAGGCGTGTTTTTTATGTTGAATTTTCTATTTTTATTTTGAAACATATGAGCCTAATTAAAATTCAAGCTAGATTCAGCTCGCTTGTTATAAGTACATTTATAGCCGTTTAAGATTATAATTCTCATTGAATTTCATTATGTTTCTTACCTGTTAGAAGTTATAATCTATATGATTAACTAATTGGATATAAATATGTTGAAATATTTACTATTAATTGTTTTATTCTTTCCTGTTTCCGTTTTTGCCGCTAAAAAAGAGTGTGGAGTTAAACCTAGTTACAACATCACGATAAGTAAAGAAAGCGTACATATTTTTAATAAAAAAAATGATTTAACTATAACGCAAAATGGTCGTGTTATCTTAAATGAAAAATTAGTAACACTTAACCCTTCATTACAAAAAGAACTCATTCAATTTCAACATGTATTACGCCAACAGCTACCTCTTTTAGAGTTGCAATCAGTAAATCTTTTAACTGAAGTTAAAGAGGCGTTTGAAAAAGTAATAAAAAATCAGTTGAGTGATGATAATGAACTCAAAGGTGAGTTAAATAAGTTATATAAACGTTTAGTTCAGTTGCTACATACTGCGATTATTACTGAAAATGGTTATACTCGATTTTCCTACCAAAATTTTAATAATCTAAAAAAAGACGGTGAAGATATTGGTCAGCGTATTTTCTATAATGTCGTGGGTGGCAGTATTTTGCATTTTAATTTTTTTAAGAATTTAGCCGCAATTAAACAAATCTCTAAAAATGAGTGGAAAGCTCAAAAGCCTAAATTAAAAGCTTTTGATGCACATATTTGTTCAGTTATAACAGATATTGATAAGCAATATACTCTAATATTAACTCAACTTAACAATCAATTCACAAGTAAATAGACATTAATAAAAACTTTTGCGAAAATGATAACATGACTAAGATAGCTAAACGGAAGCTTATGACTGCACATATTATTGATGGAAAAGCATTGGCACAACAAATACGAACGGATATTGCTAATAAAGTTAAAATACGCATTGAAAAAGGCCTATCTGTTCCAGGTTTGGCTGTGATTCAAGTTGGCTCAGATCCTGCATCGAAAATCTATGTTAAAAATAAACAAAAAGCTTGTGATGACGTTGGCTTTGCTTCCTTTGCTTATGACTTTTTATCGGCAACTACCGATGAGTTACTGGCATTAATTGATGAGCTTAATCAACGCCCAGATGTGCATGGTATTTTAGTGCAACTCCCTTTACCTGATAATATTGATAAAACAAAAGTCCTTGAACGTATCGATCCAAGTAAAGATGTTGATGGTTTTCATCCATATAATATTGGACACTTACTACAACGCGATCCTATTTTACGCCCGTGTACGCCATATGGTGTGGTTAAAATGCTAGAATCAACGGGGATAAATTTATCAGGTTTAAATGCAACTGTTGTAGGAGCATCAAGCATTGTTGGTCGTCCAATGGCATTAGAATTGTTGCTATTAGGTTGTACAACTACCATTACCCATAGCCGTACCGTTGATTTAGCAAAGCATGTCAATAATGCAGATATAGTGGTTGCAGGTGTCGGTATTCCAAATTATGTTAAAGGTGAATGGATTAAACCAGGAGCAATTGTGATTGATGTTGGTATCAATCGTTTGTCGAATGGTAAATTAGCAGGTGATGTAGAGTTTGATGTGGCTGTTGAAAGAGCTGGATGGATCACACCTGTTCCGGGTGGTGTTGGTCCAATGACTGTTGCTATGTTAATGAGTAACACGCTTGAAGCATGTGAAAAATTTAGTAAGCCAAATTGACCCCGACTCATTAAATTTTATAGAAAGATGTACATTAAATAAAAATAAGGAATATGTAATGATTATATTTCACACTAATTTAGGTGATATTAAGATCAAAACTTTTGACGATAAAGCCCCTGAAACCGTCAAAAATTTTGTTGAATATTGTAAAGCTGGTTTTTATAACAATACAATCTTCCATCGTGTTATTAATAATTTCATGATTCAAGGTGGCGGTTTTGAACCAGGCATGAAGCAGAAAAAGACAAATGCGCCTATTAAAAACGAAGCAGATAATGGTTTAAAAAATGATCGTGGTACATTAGCGATGGCGCGCACATCAGATCCACACTCTGCGACAGCTCAATTTTTTATCAATGTAGTTGATAATGATTATCTCAACTTCCGTTCTGCTGACGTTAATGGTTATGGCTATTGCGTGTTTGCACAAGTCACTGATGGGCTTGATGTGGTTGATAAAATAAAAGCTGTAAAAACAGGGCGCAGTGGCATGCATTCAGACGTTCCTGTTGAAGATATTATTATTACGAGTGTAACGGTTGAATAATCCAGCTCGTTATTTTATTGCAGATATTCATCTAGCAGATAATAAACCTGCTTCTGGTTATAGCGATATAACCGCAGGTTTTTTGTCTTTTCTAGATACCTTACCTGAAAATTGTGAGCTTTATATTTTAGGCGATCTTTTTGATTATTGGGTTGGTGATGATGTAAAGACTGAATTACATCAACAAGTTGTCCAAGCATTGTGCTGGTTATCAAAACGAGGCATCACTAAATATTTTGTGCATGGAAACCGCGATTTTCTATTAGGTAAAAAGTATGCTCAGCAATGTGATATGACTATATTGCCAGAAATTAATTGTTTACCTAATCAAGAAACAAATATCGTATTTTTACATGGTGATTTATTATGTATTGACGATTCTCAGTATCAAAAGTTTAGAAAAATCATGCATAATAAATGGTTACAAAAACTGTTTTTATTACTGCCTTTGTTCCTTCGACTAAAAATTGCGGCTAAGCTACGACAAAAAAGTAGCCAACATAATCAAATAAAATCTGGAACTATTATGGATGTAAATCAACACGCTGTGGTTAAGATGATGACAGAGCATAAAGCTGATATTATGGTGCATGGTCATACACATAAACCTGCAACTCACCATTTTCAAATTGAAGGGCGCAGTGCAACTCGCCTTGTTCTTGGCGCATGGCATGATGGTGTGACATACATTAAGCAATCACAAGATAGCAATACTTTGGAGCTTTATAGCCATTCTTTCAAATAATCACTTTGTAACACATGCTCGACCTTACCAAATTCAATCAGCTTCCCTTGATCTAATATTGCCACATTATTGGCTATCTGTTTAACTTCATTAATATTATGGGTCACATAAATAATGGGTATATTTAACTCATTGGATAATTTTTTAATATAGATTAATAATTCCTTTTTTCTTGGCATATCAAGCGCCGAAAGTGGTTCATCCATCAATAGCAATAACGGGTTGGTTAATAGCGCTCGACCTATTGCCACTCGTTGCTTTTCGCCACCAGACAAAGTGGCTGGATAACGATTTAATAATGAACGAATATTAAGCACATTGACGATTTCGTCAAATTTTGACAGATTTAAATTCTTAGCTCCATAAGTAAGGTTTTTTATAACTTTATAATGAGGGAAAAGTAATGCATCTTGAAAAATGGTGCCAATCTGCCTATTTTCTGGGGCAATAAAAAGATGTCTATTGCAATCAGCCAGAAGAGTATTATTTAGTTGAATATAGCCATGATCAGGCTTAATTAACCCATTAATAAGGTTAATTAGTGTGGATTTTCCCGATCCAGAAACCCCTAAAATAGCGGTGATACCTTGACATTTTATGTCATGCTTGAATTGGAACGAAAATGAAGCCAGTTGTTTGCTAATTTGTATTTGTAACATGAGTTATTATCCTACAATTTTGTTTTTATGCCAACGATTTAACAATTCGGATAAAAAAAGTGCAATTAGTGATAACACAACTGAAATAATACAAAGCCGTAGTGCACTGTGTTCACCATTGGGAATTTGCAGAAATGTATACATTGCGAGAGGTAAGGTGCGGGTTTCACCTTGAATATTTGATACGAACGTAATGGTTGCACCAAATTCTCCTAAACAACGTGCAAAACCTAGCACCATCCCCATTAAAATGCCAGGAACAGCTAAAGGTAACGTGATAGTTATAAACACCCGCCATTTATGAGCACCAAGAGTACGCGCTACGTTTTCAAGGCGGATATCAATCGATTCAATGGCTGAACGAATTGATCGAACCATTAGCGGAAAAGCTACCACCGCCGAAGCTAAAGCTGCCCCCTGCCAATTAAAGCTGAAACTAATATTAAAATTATTATTTAACCATTCACCAATTACACCATGCCGGCCCATAGTTATTAGCAATAAATAACCTAAAACTACGGGAGGTAAAACAAGTGGAAGATGTATAATGCTATCAAATAACGATTTACCAAAAAATTGACAGCGGGCTAATACCCAAGCAGTTAAAATTCCTATTGGTAAGCTAAACCCAATTGCCGAAGTAGCTATCTTTAAACTAAGTAATAAAGTTTGCCATTCAAATTCACTTAATAACATATTTCAAAATACACTTGGCGATAAATTATTTTATTATAAAACCGTATTGTTTAAAAATGGCTTTAGCTTGTGGCGAATTTAAATATTGATAAAAATCGTTTGCTTTGGGATTCAATAAGGTAATGGGATATTCTATAGGCTTAAAAGTATCCATAGGGAATGTCCCAATAATTTTTACCTTATCGCTTACCTTTGCATCTGTGCTATAGACAATACCAAGCGTAGCTTCATTACGCTCGACTAACATCAATGCGTCACGTACATTGCTAGCAGGAGCAAATTGTGGTGACAATTTATTAAATATTCCTAAATTGGTTAAGGATTCTTTGGCGTAAAGCCCAGCAGGAACATGATCTGGATCGCCAATGGCTATTTTTTCCCTTTTAGGTAAAATTGCTTCCCAGTCAGTTTGAGTATTAATAACAACATGATTTAATTTCGATTGCTTGGGAGCAATAAGAACCAATGTGTTTTTCAAAAGATCTTGTTTATTTTTAGCTACGTTATGTTCAATAAGGTAAGTCATCCACTTTTGATCCGCTGACATAAAGATATCAGCAGGTGCACCTTGTTCAATTTGTTTAGCTAATACTGATGATGAAGCAAATGAAAACACAATATCGGTATCTTCATGTTCAACTTTATAAATAGCAGCGATATTCTGTATAGAATCAGTCAATGACGAAGCAGCAAATACCGTTATTTTTTCGGTTGCTGATGCTAAAAAGGTTACTGTCATCATTATGATAATTTGCAAAATTCCAATAACTTTTTTCATTTTACTCCTCACAATAATAGTAAGTTTATTTGGGCTGACAATGCTATATATTGGATTGATTATTATAAATAAATTTTATGTTATCAATAGAATATTTAATAATCGCTATATAAAAAATAACATATCGATAATAACAAACTTTATCTATAAAGTACAATTAAAAAAATTCTATAAAACGGTTTTTTATAAAACAACCAATAAGATTTTTAACTTTTTTGAAGGAATGTCAAAAAGGGTCTACAATAATTACCTTACTCTTTCCTTTAATTAGTTGATTGTTCATGGTGTTACATTATGTTTTCTCCTGAAATTTTATTAACGTTGAATATTCATCAACAGCTATTTACCGACCCGAGGCGCATTGCGTTGTTAAAAGCTATTGAACGAACGGGGTCATTAAGTCAAGCTGCCAAGGAAATTGGGGTCAGCTATAAAACAGCATGGGACGCTATCAATGAGATTAACAAGCTAGCGCCTGAGCCTTTTTTAATTACAGCAATTGGTGGTAAAAATGGAGGAGGAACTAAGTTGAGTGCCTATGCTATTAGATTTATTCAACTTTATGAATTATTAACTCATCTACAACAAAAAGCATTTAATATTCTTAGTGACGACAAAATTCCATTAGATGATATTCTAAAAGCCACAGCCAGTTTATCTTTGCAAACTAGTGCACGTAATCAGTTATATGGTGCTGTTAAACAGATTCAAACAAGTGGGATTGCTGGATTTATTACTGTGCAGTTAAGTGATAATAAAACAGAGCTAAAAGCTTACATCACTCAACCAAGTATTGAGCGGTTAAAGTTGGGTACAGATAAAACAGTCTTGTTGCTAATTAAAGCTCCCTTAATTGAATTGAACGATGCTAATGAGAACTGCCTATCGGTCACTATTGAAAAAATCACGACTGATGGCAAATGGAGTGAAATCGCTTGCTCACTACCCTCTGGCATTGTGCTTTATGCTAGCAAATTAGCTAATGAAATTAAGCAATCGAGATTAATTATAGGCAAACAGGTTAAACTATCTATTAATCCACAACATATTATTGTTACTACATTAGTTTAGTAATATGAGGTTATCATGCTACAGATAGAAAATGCACATTTTAAAATTAATGACTACCAAGTTTTTACCATTGAATCATTAACAATTCAACAAGCTGGTAATGTTGCTTTTGTGGGGCGTAATGGCAGTGGTAAATCTGTACTTGCTAAAGCATTGGCTGGCAAACAAAAACTATTATCAGGGAAAATTATCAATCAATTTAAATCTATAGTTGATATCTCTTTTGAACAACTTCAAAAACTGATTAATGATGAATGGAAGCGAAACAATACTGACATGTTAAGTGAAGGTGAAAATGATACGGGGCTGAGCACTGAACAAATTATTCAACAAAATATGAGTAATCAAGAGCTTTGCCAGCAACTAGCACAACAATTTGGGATTGAACATTTATTACTTAGACGTTTTAAATATCTTTCAACGGGGGAAACACGTAAAACGCTAATCTGCCGAGCGCTAATGCAACAACCTGATTTTTTAATATTAGATGAACCTTTTGATGGTTTAGATGCCGCATCCCGTGAAAATTTAGTAGAAATACTTGCAGTGCTTGCAAAGCAAGGAGTCACTATTGCTCTTGTTTTAAATCGATTTAACGAGATCCCTACTTTTATCGAAAATATTGGTATATTAGCCGATTGTCAACTATTGAAAATTGACACAAAGCACACAATATTAAACGATACAACAGTTAAGCAATTAGCTGATTTAGAAAATATACCCAATATGTCCTTACCAGAGGCCGATGAACCCCCAACACCATTAGCCGATCAATTAGATCGTGTCATATTAAAAAATGGTTATGTCTATTATGATGATAAAGCAATTATTAATGGATTAACTTGGCAAGTAAAAGCCAAGCAAAATTGGCAAATTGTTGGGCCTAATGGCGCAGGTAAATCAACGTTATTAAGTTTAATAACAGGCGATCATCCGCAAGGATATAGCAATGATCTTACTTTATTTGGGCGCAAACGTGGTTCGGGTGAAACGATTTGGGATATTAAACGCCATATCGGTTATGTGAGCAGTAGCTTGCATTTGAATTATCGTGTTAGTTCTAGTGTTAAAACCGTGTTATTGTCTGGCTATTTTGATTCGATTGGTGTTTACCAAGCAACAAGTGATAAACAAGCTAAACTGGTTGATGAATGGTTACAATTGCTAGGATTGCAAGCGCAAGCCGATAAACCGTTTCAGTCGCTTTCTTGGGGGCAACAAAGGTTAATACTTATTGCCAGAGCTTTGGTCAAACATCCGACACTGCTTATTTTAGATGAACCGTTACAAGGACTTGATCATCTTAATAGAGAATTAGTAAAACGCTGGATAGATCGTTTAATTAATGAGGGGCACACACAGTTGATATTTGTTTCCCATCATGCTGAGGATGCCCCAAAATGCATCACACATCGATTAACTTTTGTTCCTGAGTTTGATCATAGCTATCAATATCAAATTGAACAGCTAAGTAAAATAATTAGTTAGATCTATTAAAATTGATGTTAAAAATAGAAATGATCTTCAAAATAAAAAGGATTTTTTTTTGAAAATTTATCTTGATAAATGAAAACATTTTATAAAGGCTACACTTATGAAGTTATCCCCGTTACCTGTGGATAACTCTGTTAATAGTTTATTGAAAAAAGCGCTAACCTCAGTCACTATCAGGATTTTTCTTGATTTGATTGTAACTTAAGCACAAAAATGTTTTTTGTTTAATATCAATAAGATAACATAAATCAAGAGGTGCATTTGTTGTTTTTTTTATAAATTAAAAAGGAAACTGAACAAAAAATAGAAGATTTTTGAAGGTCAAGTCCTTTTGGGGATAATTTTTTATTAATAGGTAAAATATTAGGTTGTGAGTAATGAAAAACTTTAAATTATGTTCCGAATTTAAGCCCGCTGGTGATCAACCTGAAGCTATAAAAAAAATTAATCAAAATCTTGATGACGGAATTGCACATCAAACTTTATTAGGGGTAACAGGATCGGGTAAAACATTTACTATGGCAAATGTTATTGCTCAGCATAACCGCCCTACAATCATTTTGGCGCCCAATAAAACATTAGCAGCCCAGTTATATGGCGAAATGAAGGCTTTTTTCCCGGAAAATGCGGTGGAATATTTTGTATCTTATTATGATTACTATCAACCTGAATCTTATGTGCCATCAACTGATACTTTTATTGAAAAAGATGCATCAATCAATGAACATATAGAACAAATGCGTCTTTCTGCCACTAAATCACTATTAGAACGGCGTGATGTTGTGATCGTTGCTTCGGTTTCAGCCATTTATGGTTTAGGTGCGCCAGAAACTTATATGTCGATGATATTGCACTTAACAAAAGGCACGATTACTGATCAGCGATCAATCTTAACTCGTTTGGCTGAATTGCAATACACTCGTAACGAAATAAACTTTAGTCGTGGTACGTTTCGCGTGAGGGGGGACGTGATAGATATTTTTCCTGCTGACTCTGATGAGCTTGCTGTACGTGTTGAGCTATTTGATGATGAAGTCGATCGTATTGTAATGTTCGATCCTTTAACAGGTAGCAGTGTTAGTGAAGTATCGCGAATCACCATTTATCCTAAAACGCACTATGTTACACCAAGAAATATTATGGAAAATGCCATAGCACAAATTAAACAGGAGCTAAAAGAACGGCAAAAGGTGTTATTAGACAATAATCGCCTATTGGAAGAGCAACGTTTAACCCAGCGAACACTATTTGATATTGAAATGATGAGTGAACTTGGTTACTGCTCTGGGATAGAAAATTACTCACGCTTTCTAGCTCAACGCAATCCAGGTGATCCACCTGCAACGTTATTTGATTACTTGCCAGCAGATGGTTTATTGTTTATTGACGAATCTCATGTTGCTATTCCGCAATTGGGGGCAATGTATAATGGTGATCGTTCTCGAAAACTTAATTTGGTTGAATATGGATTCCGCTTACCATCAGCGCTAGACAATCGACCTTTAAAGTTTACTGAATTTGAAAATATTATGCCACAAACTATTTATGTATCAGCAACACCAGCCAAATATGAAATAGAAAAATCTGGTGGAGAAATCATTGAGCAAGTAGTTAGGCCTACGGGGCTGCTCGATCCTATTATCGAGGTTAGGCCCGTTGCTACACAAGTTGATGATCTGCTATCTGAAATCAAAATTCGTATTAATAACGACGAGCGAATATTAGTAACTACACTAACTAAACGTATGGCAGAGAACTTAACTGATTATTTGTCAGAACATAGTGTCAATGTAAAATACTTACATTCAGATATCAACACAGTTGAACGAATGGAAATAATTCGAGATTTACGCTTAGGAAAAGTGGATGTACTCGTTGGGATTAACTTATTAAGAGAAGGGCTAGATATACCAGAAGTCTCTTTAGTGGCAATATTAGATGCTGATCGCGAAGGTTTTTTGCGCTCGGAAAGTTCTCTCATTCAAACCGTTGGGCGCGCAGCTCGAAATGTGAATGGTAAAGCCATATTGTATGCTGATAGAATAACGCCAGCTATGCAAAAAACGATTGACGAAACTGCTCGCCGTCGAAAAAAACAAGAAGACTTTAATACAACGCATGGCATTACACCAAAATCGGTACGCAAAGAAATTAAAGACATATTAGAAGCAGGTTTAAGCACTAAAAAGTCAACAGCCAAAGTACAGGCATTTGAACCAGGCAAACCATACCATTATGTTTCAGTTAAAGAAGTACAAGCAAAAGTGAAAGAACTTGAAGCAATGATGTATGAAGCTGCTCAAAATCTTGAATTTGAAAAAGCAGGTGTGTTGCGTGATGAAATAAAAAAATTACGTGCGGATTTTATAAAAGTATCTTGATGGCGCATTTAACAAGGAAAAAAGATGACAATAACTCGAATTGATCCAGATGATCGTTGGTCTGAAGCTGTGATCCATAATAACGTTATTTATTACACAAGCGTTCCTACTAATCTTGAAAATGACGCTTATGTGCAAACCAAAAGTGCATTAGCTGAAATTGACAAAATATTAGCCCGAGCTAACAGTGATAAAACGCGTATATTAGATGTAACATTGTTTTTAGTTAATAAAAGTGACTTTGCAGGTATGAATAAAGCATGGGACGAATGGGTAGCTAAAGGTAGTGCACCAGTACGTTGTACAGTGCAAGCTGAGTTAATGAAAAAAGAATATTTGATAGAAATTAAAATCGTGGCAGCAGTAAAAGCCTAGTTTTTCTATTATCGCCGATACTATTCGGCGATACCTCTAAGGTCATTTTCTTTACCTCGTTAATTGTAGCTTTTTTGTTGCTAAGTGATAAAGCCATTATGATCCCCATTAACAAAATTTTAGTGTATACTTTGCATACATTCTATTTTAATTATTCTCACATTTGCTATGCACACTCAACCTAAAATTGCCATTGTTATGGGATCTAAAAGTGATTGGAATACAATGCAACATGCCGCTGATATTCTTGATACATTGATTATTCCCTACCATGTTGAAATCGTTTCTGCTCACCGTACTCCTGATAAATTATTTCGCTTTGCCGAAGATGCTAAGCAAAAAGGCTTTGATGTGATCATTGCGGGTGCTGGTGGTGCTGCCCATTTACCTGGCATGTTAGCAGCCAAAACACTCGTTCCTGTATTCGGTGTTCCCGTGCAAACTGCTACCCTAAGTGGCGTTGATAGCTTATATTCCATTGTGCAAATGCCTAAAGGCATTCCTGTTGGCACATTGGCAATAGGCAAATCGGGGGCAGCCAATGCGGCATTACTTGCTGCGCAAATTTTAGCTTTGCATGATAAAGCTATTTATCAACGTTTATCAACATGGCGATTAAATCAAACGGATGATGTATTAAATCATCCCGATCCAAGAGTGAATGCATAATATGAAACTTCGATCTGTTTGTGTACTGGGTAACGGGCAATTAGGACGAATGCTTAAGCAAGCTGGTGAACCATTAGGTATTAAAGTCTACCCTGTAGGGTTAGAGGAAGAACCAACGACAATTCCATATCAACAATCAGTGATAACCGCCGAAATAGAACGTTGGTCAGATACACCATTTACACAGATTCTAGCTAAACACCCTCATTTTATTAATCGAGATATCTTTCCGCTTATTGCTGATCGTTTAACGCAAAAACAGCTAATCGATCAACTTGGTTTACCTACCGCCAAATGGTTTTTACTTAATCAATCTCAGGATTGGCAAAAACTGTTTACCGAACTGGGTGAGCTATTAATTGTTAAACGCCGCACTGGTGGTTATGATGGGCGAGGGCAATGGCGAATTTCGGTTAATAACCCAATAAACGTGCCAGATGATCTCTATCAGCACGCTATTGTTGAACAAGCTATTCCATTTGACAAAGAGATGTCATTAGTGGGTGCTCGTAACGCAAAAGGTGAAACAGTATTTTACCCTCTTACTCATAACTTACATCAAGATGGCATATTAAAAATGAGTGTTGCATTACCTAATGCTTTCCACTCATTATTACAGGCAAAAGCTGAAAAAATGCTATCTGCCATTATGCATAAATTAAATTATATTGGTGTGATGGCAATGGAATGTTTTATTGTTGGTGATGACTTACTGATCAATGAACTTGCACCACGTGTGCATAATAGTGGACATTGGACGCAAAATGGTGCCTCAATAAGCCAATTTGAGCTACATCTTCGAGCTATATTAGGACTGCCATTACCTAAACCTGATGTGTTTGCACCTTCGGTTATGGTTAATTTAATTGGCACAGAATTAAATATTAATTGGTTATCTATCGATTTAGTTCATCTACATTGGTATGAAAAAGAAGTCCGAGTTGGGCGTAAAGTAGGGCATTTAAACTTAACTCATAATCAACCTGACAAACTGCTAAAAACATTAGACACTTTAATATTGCTATTGCCTTGTGATTATCAAATAAGTATTGAATGGGCAAAACAAAAATTATTGTGATTTAGTGAGTTAAACCAATTAAGGCGATTAAATTTAAGGGTAGATCCATGGTCAACTTCAACCAAAAAATCAATTATCAGCGTTACGCCAGTAAACAGCGTGAAACACTGTCTGATGAGTACTCAATAGTGCGTTGTTTTGAAAGCGATCGTGAGCGTATTATTAATTCCGCTGCCATTCGTCGATTACAACAAAAAACGCAAGTTTTTCCACTAGAAAGAAATTCAGTGGTTAGAACACGGCTAACTCATTCAATGGAAGTGCAACAAGTGGGTCGCTATATTGTTAAAGAAATCGTCAATCGACTAAGCAAATCTAAGCAACTAGAAAAATATGGATGTGATAATTGCGTAATGGCTATCGAAAGTCTGGTTGAGATGGCCTGTTTAATGCACGATATTGGCAATCCCCCATTTGGCCATTTTGGTGAGGCTGCTATTAATCAATGGTTTATGTTACACCTAGGGCTTGGAAAACCGACAGCTTATAGTGCGCTTGATATAAATGATAACGATACCGATGAAATCAAAAAACTTAAAATAAAAATCCGCCAAGATCTATCTAATTTTGAAGGTAATGCACAAGCAATTCGATTAGTGCATACAATATTGCGTCTTAATTTAACCTATTCACAAATTGCCTCAATTCTCAAATATTCCAAACCGGCCTATTGGTCTAAACAAGTGCCGGCTGAATTTTCTTATTTAATGAAAAAACCAGGTTATTATTTATCAGAAGAGCCATTTATAAAAGAGCTATCTAAACAGCTCGATATTAAACCGTTCCATCGATATCCATTGACCTACATTATGGAAGCTGCAGACGATATCTCATATTGCATTGCAGATCTAGAAGATGCTGTTGAAAAGAAAATCCTAACAGTAAAACAGCTCTACGCATACCTAGCAGAAGCATGGGGACCAGTTAAAAAAGACGATCTGTTTGATACCGTTGTTAATCGACCTTATGAGAACTTAAAACAGAATGGATTTGATGCTATTGGTATTGATCAGTTCTTTATGTATTTACGTGTTAACACTATAGGTAAGCTGGTACCCCATGCAGCGGAACGTGTTATTGAAAATATTGAAGCAATCTATCATGGATCATTTAATCATGCTTTACTTGAAGATCATAGCGCTGAATATAAGTTATTAAATATTTTTAAAAAAGTTGGATTTGAACATGTATTCAATCATGAATCGGTCGAAAATATTGAACTTCAAGGGTACCGAATTATTAGTGGATTGCTTGATATTTATAGTCCATTGCTTAATATGCCAACTCATGACTTTTTAAAATTGGTTGACAATCAACATCACAAACATTATCCCATTGAGACACGCTTATATCATAAATTATCCTCAAAACATTGTGTAGCTTATAAACAAGCAATCAGCGAACTTAATTCAAATAAAACAAGTTTCGCTTGTATGGAATTTTATTACCGATGCCGATTATTACAAGATTATATTAGCGGTATGACCGATCACTTTGCTTATGATGAATATCGCAAGTTAATGGTCACATTCTAGTTTGTAGCAATTGATTAAATGATTGGGCACTACTAATATGCATTGGCACCAGATTAGTGCGTGGCTAATAGTTAAAATATCTAAAGAAACCGCGATTATTTATATTACTCATCATCGGTAAAAACGATTAAGACTAGATCTTTATCTCAACTACTTCCATATTCTTCTTAAATAATTCAATTTAGTTCAAGTTATCAATTTCTGGCATGTTCTTTGCATTATTCATTTTGTATCTCAAATTTATTAGGAGCATTGAATGAAATTAGTTACTGTAGTTATAAAACCTTTCAAGTTAGAAGAAGTTAGAGAAGCGTTATCTAATATAGGTATTACAGGATTAACTGTCACTGAAGTTAAAGGTTTTGGGCGTCAAAAAGGCCATGCAGAGCTATATCGTGGTGCCGAATATAATGTCAATTTTTTACCTAAAGTTAAAATCGACTTAGCCATTAGCGATGATCAGCTTGACGAGGTTATTAGCACTGTGGCTAAGGCTGCGCATACTGGCAAAATCGGCGATGGCAAAATTTTTGTCACTGCACTTGAACATGTAGTGCGTATACGCACTGGTGAAACCGATGACTCGGCGCTGTAATTTATTGTTAAGGGTATCATTATGTTGAAAAAAGCTATTTTATGTTTAACGATTTTATTTTCAAGCTCTGCTTTTGCTGGTGAAGTTGGCATAGCTGATAAAGCCGATAATGGATTTATGATGATCTGCACAGCATTAGTTCTTTTTATGTCTATTCCGGGCATTGCTTTATTTTATGGTGGTTTATTGCGCTCTAAAAATGTGTTATCGATGTTAACACAAGTATTGGTTGTTTTTTCGCTAATTTCTGTGTTATGGATTGTTTATGGTTATTCACTTGCTTTTGGAGAGGGTAACTGGTTTTATGGAAATTTGAATCACGCATTATTAATAGGTATAAGCATTAATAATGTATCAGGAGCTATTTATGAATTAATTTGGGTCGCATTCCAAGGATCGTTCGCTTGCATTACCTGTTGTTTAATTCTGGGAGCTTTTGCTGAACGGATTCGTTTTTCAGCAGTACTCATTTTTATGGTGCTATGGTTTACATTTTCGTATATTCCTATGGCGCATATGGTATGGGGTGGTGGTATCTTAGGTGATGAGGGAGCACTTGATTTTGCAGGTGGCACTGTAGTACATATTAATGCAGCGGTTGCAGGAATAATTGGTGCTTATTTTATCAAAAATCGAATTGGCTATAATCGTGAACCACTAAAACCGTTTAACTTACCTTATGTTTATCTTGGTGCAGCCATTCTTTATATTGGATGGTTTGGTTTCAACGCCGGCTCATCAACACATGCTGACGAAATTGCTGGTTTAGCTTTTATTAACACAGTTGCAGCAACTGCCGCCGCAGTTTTAGCATGGACATTGGCTGAATGGTTCTTCCGCGGAAAACCATCTTGCCTTGGTTCAGCATCGGGTGTGATAGCTGGATTAGTAGGGGTAACGCCAGCCGCAGGTCTAGTCGGGGTAGGTGGGGCTATGTTAATTGGCTTTATTTGTGGTTTTGCTGGTGTTTGGGGCGTATCAACACTCAAACGAATTCTAAAAATTGATGACACTTGTGACGTATTTGGTGTACATGGTGTATGTGGCATCGTCGGTTGCATATTAACAGGTGTATTTGCATCAGAATCCTTAGGCGGTGTCGGTTATACACAAGGTATTACTATGGTAAGCCAAGTTGCTATTCAGTTGATGAGTATTATAACTTGTGTAATTTGGACCACGGTTATTTCTTTTATTTCTTATAAAATTGCAGATCTTTGCGTTGGTTTGCGTGTGTCAGAAGAACATGAAAGAGAGGGGCTTGACATCAATAGCCATGGTGAAAGTGCATTTAATAGTTAACTGCAAACACAAAAAAGCTCATATTTCGAGCTTTTTTGTTTCCTACTATTGCTATAATGTTGTGGTCGTGCTTAGTGTGTTACTTTCTATTCTACTTATTGTGATATTCCAAAGCTTAATCGTCCCAAAGCATAATTGCATTATCATCGGTTAAAATTAAAGGTGGAGCAAAAAGATACTCTTTAACTTTAGCGGGTAAAGCTTGCATATCATTAAAATTAAACTGCAACTCAGGGTAAGCGTTAGCGATTTTTTTGATTCGAGTATCTAATAACTCCTTTACCTTATTAGATTCTTTGGTAATAGCAATTTCATCTTTCAGCATACTAATCTGCTTTTTATGGTGCTCTGATTCAAATATTTCATTAAAAATAAAGGAAAAACCGCCTTTATTAGTTCTATTACTATCATGATACTCCCTATATTCGGAATGGTGTAATTTAAGTTCCTTAACACGTAATGCAATAATCTCATCAATATGATCAGTATAATAATTTAATGTAGGATCTAAATAAGCTAATGTTCTATGTTCAGGTATTGCATCATTACTATGTACTAAGGTAAATAAAGGTTTTTTAAATGTCTTCATTCTGTCACTTCCTTTTTAATTAAAAGAAAAAGGTAACAAGACCTTCAATACCAAAAAGCGATTGTTACATTTTACGTAAAGATCTTTCAGGGTAACATGGCGCTTTAATATAAAGATCAATAATATTTCAAATAGTTATTTTAATTCTTCAAGAAATATTCAAACTAATGAGTTCGAATTACAAAGCAAAAAAGTTTAAAAAATAAAAGGCTATTGGTAACAGCCTTCGCTAGATAAACAGTTCCAAATGAAAAAATAACTAAAGCATGTTCGTAACATACTAATACTCAAAATATCAATTGTTATATTCTAAGGCTAGGCTAAATAGCCTTATTTACTTATAGGTCATGTTTTAAAGGCGAAGATGGTATCAACCAATAGCACAACGCCTTTACTTAATACTTGACTAAAACATCTCGAGAGTCATGACTCTTATTAAGACACATTTAGTTTTGGAGAGTTCAATAATATTGCTAGATATAATTTTTTTTGTTAAAGGTTCTTCTTTAAACCTCATAAATACAATGTAAAACTAACACATCTATCATAATAATTTTTAACATGTTTGATTGCTAATGCGTAAAAATAGAGTGACTTATAAAGTTATTCATCTTTGGACTAAATTTTAGCAAAGCTAGCTAAATTGACAAAACAACTATAGATATGGTGATGATAAATTAGGTTTTCAATACCCGAGGGCATTATTACTTCATTGCTTTTGCAATACTAACAAATAAAGCTAGTTCACTATTTATTAATCAAGACGAAGTCGAATTGTTATACCACTTTTTTACTAAATAATAAATATAAATGTTATTCAACACTTCAGTTAAGTATCTAATCAATGCTTAATAATAAGCTAAAGGTGGGCTGGATTGTTTTTTAAATGCAACTAATCTTTTACTTAAAGTAGTATGTTATTTAATGGTTAAAAATGACTTACAATAAACTATACGGGTTTATATTGTTTTAAAAACGATTATTAATTAATTTTTAAATAAAATGAGCCAAAAACAACTAAAATAAATAATAAGGGCAGGGTATTCGCCTACCCAGTTATTTTGAGTTAATTCACTTTTTTATGTTTTTTAAGTTCGGTAAAGCAATTGTGAGCAGGATGATAATCACGCCTACCCATTGGTTAAAATAAACCGATTCATGCAAATAAAAAAATGAACAAGTCACCGCAACAGGTAGCTCTGCAGCTGACAGAATCGCACTCAAAGAAATACCTATTCTAGGTATTCCGATCGAAAATAAAAAAGGAGGTAACACAGTTCCAAGTAATGCTAATAAAAATCCTAATTGATATAGTTTATCGCTAATATCAAGCTTAAAGAAAAACAAAGGTGGAAAAATTAAAAAGGTGATAAAGCATGCGCCAGTAATCATTAAAGCACTTTTTTCAAGTTTAGGTAATTCATTACCAATATTGCTACTAGAACTAATAAAGAGCGAATACATTAGTGCAGCTAGAAAGCCGAAAAAGCAACCTGTTAAATTTAAACTAATATCTTGATTAAAAATACCAGCTGCTAAGCTACTTCCAAAAATAATCACAATAACGGTGATTAGTTGGGTGATAGAGGGTTTATTTTTGAAAATAACAAAATCAATAATGACACTAATCCATAAATATTGCATTAATAAAATAATTGCAATTGATGCAGGTACTAATTGCACGCATTGATAATAACAAATACCTACTAACCCAGGAAAAAGCCCAACGGCAAAAACCTTCCATTTTTTTGTTAGTTGAGGTATTTTAGTAGCCGAATTTGATAATGCATTATCCGTTGTTGTTTTGGGCTTGCGGATTGTTTTAACAATAAGGTGAAGGCTCCATAACATTAGCATCCCCAAAAAACACTGGACACCAGTAACTTCGCCTAGTGTATAGCCCGTTTTATAAGCAGTTTTTACAATTGAAGAAAGCACACCAAAACTACATGCACCTAAGAAAACCAAAAAACCACCTAAAAATTTATCTTTCATAATTAAATCTCGTAACACTAAAAAAATAACATTGTTGAATATATCGACAAAAAACACAATAAAAGCCCTAGGGGGACTTGTTTTATTCGCCCCCCTATGGCTTTTAACTCATTTATTTAAAAAATGTAGCAAAACAGTGATAAGTGATATTCTAAAGTCCGCTAATCTACATAAACAAGGGATTACTCTACAGAATTGTTTTTAGTATAGTTATAATTAAATGAATAATAAAAAACAATACCTAGCACAAGTGCATAACAAGCAAAAATTAACCAAATTGTTTGCCAATCCTTAACACCATTATGCGTACAGATGTCAACAACAACACCACTTAAAATTGAGCCAAAATAAGCACCAATTCCGTTGACCATGGTCATAAATAGTCCTTGAGCGCTAGCTCGAATATTTGAGTTAACTTCTTTTTCAATAAAAATAGAGCCTGAAATATTAAAAAAGTCGAATGCACAGCCGTAAACGATCATTGAAAGCATAAGTAGTGCAAACCCGAAAGGCGTTGGATCACCAAATGCAAATAAACCAAATCTGAGAGTCCAAGCAATTATGCTTATCATTATGACTTTTTTAATACCAAATTTTTTGAGAAAAAATGGGATAGTTAAGATAAACGCAACTTCAGCCATTTGTGAAACAGATAATAAGATAGCGGGGTATTGTACAATTAAACTATTTTGAAATTCCTGGGTTTTACCAAAATCATGTAAGAAAGCGCCACCAAAAGTATTAGTGACTTGTAATATTGCACCAAGCAACATAGCAAATAGAAAAAATACAGCCATTACTGGGTTTTTAAATAACACAAACGCATCTAACCCTAAATAAGAACTCCAAGACTGTTTTGGTTTTTTTTGCGTTTCGATATTGGGTAAGGTTGAGCTATAAATCGCAAGTATTAAAGAGGCAATGCAAGCAATATAGAGTTGAGCAGCGCTCAACTCTAATTTACATAAACTGACAGCCCACATTGCAATAATAAAACCTACTGTACCAAAGACGCGTATTTTAGGGAATGTGGCTACCGTATCTAAGTTATCTTTATCTAAACAGTGATAACTAATTGAGTTAGATAAAGCAATAGTAGGCATATACGCTAACGCATTGCCTAACATCGCCCAAAATAAAAGCGTTGCATTGTTTATTGATGCAGCATAAAAAAGTGCAATTGCACAAATGGCATGGCAAAACATATAAAGATGTTTGGCTTGCAAAAACTTATCAGCGATAATACCAACAATAAATGGGGTAATTAATGCAGCCAAAGCTTTAGTGCTAAAAATCATTGATACTTCAACACCTGAAAAGTGCAAAGTATTTAGTAGATAAGCACCAAAAGTCACCAACCAGCTTCCCCAAATAAAATATTGGAAAAACATCATTATTTTTAATCTATTTTTTATGTTCATTGTTTATTCCTAAAATAAAGTAAAATCTTTTATAGAAAACCACAAATAAAAAGTACTGATTAAAAACGTTCAATCGTTTTTGTAATAAGTTGTAAAAAGGTTGATTTAACGCGTTCTGCTGTTTCTATCACTTCTTCATGCCCTAGCGGTTGATCTAAAATGCCACAAGCCATATTGGTTAAGCATGAAATACCAATGGTTTTTATACCTGAATGATGCGCTATAATGGCTTCTGGTACGGTTGACATACCAACCGCATCGGCACCTAAAACGCGGATCATTCTAATTTCGGCTGGTGTTTCATAAGTTGGGCCAGTCCACCAAGCGTAAACACCTTCACGTAAGGTAATATTAAGTTCATTTGCTACATCCATTACTGTTGCGCGCAATTGTTTGTTATAAAGTTCACTTACATCTAAAAAGCGCACGCCTAAATCAGGGTTATTAGGTCCAATAAGTGGATTATTAGCAGTTAGGTTGATATGATCGGTAATCAGCATTAAATCGCCTGGTTTAAAGCCAGTATTCACAGCGCCACATGCATTAGTAATAATCAATTTTTCAACACCTAACATTTTCATCACTCTAACAGGAAAAGTGACTTGATCTAACGAAAATCCTTCATAATAGTGAAAGCGACCTTTCATTGCCACTACTGTTTTGTCGCCACATTTTCCAATAACTAGTTCATTGGCATGACCAACGGCGCCAGATTTTGCAAAATGAGGAATTGTGTCATAAGCAATATGAACGGCATCTTCAAGTGTATCGGCAAAAGGTCCTAGACCTGAACCTAAAATAATACCAATAGTTGGTTTTTTATCTGTGTGTTTTTGAATATAGTTAACGGCTTGTTGAATATCTGAAGTTTGATGCATGATGGTATCCTTTCAAAAAGTTAAATGCTAAAGTAAAACAGGCACAATAAAATAAATAATAATAACCTATTATTTAGCTTAATTGGATAATAAGCTTATAAAGTAACTAAAAAACAGAGTAAACTCTGAGGTATATATTATGATGATCTTCACTCAATAAATAAAGGTGAGAATGGCGGCATCTTGGATTGAATAAGATAATTTTTTTTATTCTTTATTATTCAATAAATTAAAAATTAATTTTTGATAATCAAAATTGATCAAGGCGAAAATCGGCATTAGATTAGTCGATCTTCACCAGAATAGATCACGCTTTTATCACCTCTAAAAAATCCTAATAACGTCAAGTTACACTGTTTGGCTAAATCAACAGCCATTGAGGTTGCAGCTGAAACCGCTAACAAAATCTCTACACCACAATTAGCCGCTTTTTGTACCATTTCGTAGCTAGCACGGCTTGATACTAATACCACGCCTTGTTGAAAGTTAGCGTTGTTAGGCAATTGCATTGCTCTAAATCCAAGCAGTTTATCTAATGCCACATGCCTGCCAATATCTTCAAAACCTGCTATAAATTGCCCTTTCAAATCTAACCACACGGCCGCATGTGTGCAACCAGTCTGTTTACCTACATGTTGAACTTGTGATAAATAGTTTAGCGTAGCACTAAAATCAGTTAGCTTAATCTGGCTTGTTAAAGGCAAAGAAGGAATGGCTTGGTAGACTTGATCTATTTGCTCAGTGCCACAAATACCGCAGCCTGTGCGCCCAGCCAAATTACGGCGTTTCTCCTTTAGTTCACTAAAGCGCCGAGACGAAAGTTCAATTTGCACTTCTATACCTTTGGAGCTATCAACAACATCAATACCATAAATATCATTAACCGATTGAATGATATTCTCAGTTAATGAAAACCCAATTGCAAAATAATGTAAATCTTTTGGTATTGCCATCATTACCACATGAGAAATTCCGTTATAAATTAATGCAATTGGTTTTTCAATAGCTAGTGTGTCAGGTTGTGGATTTTGTAGTTCACTATTTTTAAATTTACGCACAAGAATTGATTCAATACCGATTGTCATAATTTACCTCTTATTAATTGGGTTATCATTAAAGCTATCATAAGTGTAAGCTCAAATGTTAATAAATTTAAAAAACGCTAATGCCGTGTAAAATTATACAATAGATAGTGCTCTTAGCTCTAAACGCCTAATATTATGGTAAAATGGTTGATTATAATCAATTGATAGTTCACAAGCTAACCCATGTCACTACACGAAATCACATTGACAACCATGCAATTTATTGAGCATCATCAAATTTGGGCGTTGCCGATTATATTTTTATTAGCATTTGGGGAGTCATTGGCGATTGTCTCGCTTTTGGTTCCTGCTACTGCTGTTTTATTGGGGATAGGCGCTTTAATCGGTGGTGGTGCAATATCATTTTTACCTGTATTAATTGCTGCTACCGTGGGAGCTGTTTTAGGGGATTTCTTATCTTATTGGTTAGGAAAGCACTATCATCAACAAGTTATTGCTTCATGGCCTCTCAATAAACACCCTAAATTAGTTTATCGTGCCGAACAATTCTTTTTGCGTTATGGAGTACTAGGAGTGTTTATTGGGCGCTTTTTTGGACCATTACGTGCAATTGTGCCATTAATCGCTGGCACAATGCATATGCCAACTGCCAAATTTAATCTGGCCAATATTGCATCTGCACCCGTCTGGGCATTTGCATTGCTTGCTCCCGGCGCTTTCGGTGTGCCATGGCTAGAAACACTATTTAACTAAATGGTACCAACAGTATAACTACGACGCCCACTTTTGCGACCTAATGCCTCCAAATTGGTTTGTAATGGTGGAAATGGTAATGTTAAATGATGCTCACGATAAGCTTCAAGTATTAGCTTATGTATAGCGCTTCGGAGCATCATGCGGTGTCCCATTTCGGCAGCAAAAACACGTAACTCAAACAATTGAATACCTTCTTGAATATCTACCAAAAAGACTTGAGGTTCAGGATCGTTAAGCACATATTCACATTCATTTGAAGCTTGTTGTAGTAGTTTGATAACCAGATCACTATCAGCATCAATGGTTGCAGGAATGGTTAACACAATACGCGTTATCGAATCAGATAACGACCAGTTTACCAATTGTTCCGTAATAAAAGCCTTATTAGGCATTACAATTTCTTTGCGATCCCAATCCACAATGGTAATGGCGCGAGTATTTATTTTAGTGATGTTGCCTGTTAAATCACGAATTGTCACTGTATCACCAATGCGTACTGGTTTTTCGAATAAAATAATTAGACCCGAAATAAAATTGGCAAATATTTCTTGTAAACCAAAACCTAACCCAACACCGAGTGCAGCAATGAGCCATTGAATTTTAGACCAATCGATACCAATAAAAGAAAACGCAATCATGCAACCTACCATCAAAATAATATATTTTGAAACGGTGGAAATAGCATAACCTGTTCCTGGAGCTAGCTCTAGATGCTGTAAAATGCCTAACTCTAACAAAGCAGGCAAATTTTTGACTAACTGCACGGTAATTGTCATGACTAAAATCGCAATGCATACCGCTCCAAGAGTAATGTATTGCTCAATTTCAGTGCCGTTAACAATAGCATTTGTTTTCCACAGTTTAATATTATTCATAAAGGCAAAAGCTGAATGTAGTTCTGACCATAACAAAATCATACTAATGAGCGCAATCATCATAATAATTGATCTCACTAAATGTAAAGATTGAGCACTAATAGCATCTAAATCAATAACGGGTTCATCAACGTTGTCGCTAAGTGAATTAATATCTTCATCGTGTGATTTGGCACGTTGCATGCGCTCTAAGCGGCGTTGCTTGGTACGTTCAAATTCAATACGGCGCTTTTGGATCCACATCCAACGGCGAATCATAAAATAAATAACTAACAGCGCAAACCAAATAATGACCGATGCTTCAAGACGCCCCAATAGCACTTGGGCAGTCGATAAGTAGCCCAAACAAGCCGCAATAATGGCAAGCCATGGTGCACTCAATAAGATAAACCATAAAATATGACTTAATAAATTATCACCAGAGCTTTTTTTATCAATATAAAGAGGAACCCCTGCACGATGAATGGCGTTAGTCATAAACACTAAAGCAAAGCAAAGACAAATAAACGCCGTGCGACCAATGGTGGCAGCAAATTGACGATTGTTGTACTCATCAAAACTCATGACTATCATCACTAATGGAATCACAAGCCAAATCGAAAGTTGATAATATTTCATAGCAGCACGTACGCTACGTTCAGGCCAACCAAAGTGGGCAATAAAAAGCCCATTCGATGAGGCAAAATGGGCTGAAATAATAAATACCCATAAAATTGGTGCTGCCGCATTCACCCCATAACCTAACGCAAAGGCAACGGGATAATCCCAATTAATCTGCAACGCATAACCAAACACCGCCCACAAAATTGGTACTGGTAACGCCATAATTAATGAAAACATAACCACTTTTAGCGTTAAAGAATAACTATCTTGTGTTACTTTACCGACGCGGCTCGCTGATTTATTTAAAAAAATGTTATATTTAGCGCGCATCTTAAAATGCGCAAACACAAACATTAACGACAAAATAATTAAAAACAGTGGCTTTGGCGCACTAAGCACTTCTGCGCTCGCATTATAAAGTTGTGAAAGGGTATCGATTGAAAAAATCGCATAAACCACATCTTTAGCTAAGTTGATTGGATAGCTCATCGATATTGGGTTGACATCTGCCACCCAAAAAAAGTAACGATGTGCAGCATCGTTCACTTCGTCAATTGCATTGGTGAGTTGCTTATTTGCAATTTTTAATTTAGTTAATTCTAATATGGTGGTATCCGTGCCAGAAATAAGCGTCTTAAGTAATTCGGTTTGTTCTCGAATTAAACGGCGATATTGCGTGGCCTCTTTCACACTATTAAGTGGATTGGTTAAAGTTGGATAATCACCTAAGGAAGTTAAAATATTGCTATAATTAAGTTGTTGGGCTTTTGCTTCGGCAATTTCGGCATCAAGTGCTTGCGATTTAGGTTTTTCGGGTAAGCGTAATAATTGTTGACGTAAAGTTTCGCCAAGCGCTGTTGAAAAGCTCAGCCATTCACCTTGCTCATCAAGCGTGGCTAGCGTATTTTGTACATGTGAAATCTGTGTAGTGATATTGTTTTGTTCATTAATAATACTGGTTAAATGCGTTTTTTGTAGCTCCATATTTTGTCTGAGCTCATCATTTTTATCACTCAACTGGTGAACAACTTGTGAAAGATCTTCTTCATTATTAATGATTGGCATGGTTTCTTCAGCAAAGGTGAGTGAAGAAAACAACACCACAGCAAGGCACAAAACACTACGAATCCACATAAAGCTATATCCTATTGGCTAATTTTTGACCCACACGAGTAACATCCCCCACCTTAAGATAGCTTTCAAACTCAATGGCATTTGATGCAAAGAGCGTAATAACCGTTGAGCCTAATTTAAAGCATCCCATATCTTGCCCTTTGGTTAATTGTATCCCTTCGGCATAATTCCAGCGTTTCATAATACCTTCACGCGGTGGCGTAATAATGCCTTCCCATAGCACTTCTATACTACCAACAATGGTTGCACCAACTAAAATTTGTGCCATTGGCCCCAATTCGGTTTCAAATAAACAAATCACACGTTCATTACGTGCAAAAATATTAGGAATGCTTTCGGTTGTTGCTTTATTGACTGAAAATAGTGAACCAGGCACATAAATCATCTCACGCAAAATACCGTCACAAGGCATATGAAAACGGTGATAATTTTTAGGTGATAAATAAGTGGTTACATATGAACCATTTTTAAAAAACTTAATCATATCAGCATGACAAGCAACCAGTGACTCTAAAGAATAAAAATGCCCTTTAGCTTGTAACATTTGGGTATCTTGAATAGTACCAAATTGGCTAATGACACCATCGGCCGGCATAATAACGGAGCTATCTCCAGTATCAATCGGGCGAGCATCATCATTTAATTCACGAGCAAAAAAGTCATTAAATGTTTTAAACGTTTTTGCATCGCTAATTTTTGCTTCGCTCAAATCTACTTTATATAGTTTACAAAAGCCCATAATCATCCATGTTGTGACCTTTCCCAACTGTTTTTTGGCAAGCCAACCAAATATAGCGGTTAATAACTGTTTAGGTAGAAGATACTGAATAATTGCTTTTAACTGATTTAACATATATCACTCTCAATAAGTTCGCAAATGCGAACATTATAACAATATTTACACATAAAGTGTAAAACGACTGAATCTTATAAGATATGATATTGGTTACTTACATTTTTAACACATTGCAAACCATAGAAAGCAATATTGTTCATCATTGTATGCATTGGTCACCTAAGTTAGATAAAATTTATTTAACAAAATGGTATAAAAGTAATGAAATAAAAATTCACTTAGTGAATCATTACTTGAGCAGAAAACCTGTACTTCAACTTGATGATGGATGACAATTGATGCGTATTTTGTCACCATAATTAATGAGTAGTGAGGGCTATTTAAAACGCCAAAATGAAAATTTATTAAGGCGTTATTCTTGTCGAATTTAAAGCAAAATTCACAATATGGCGGTAAATAAAAATTATTTTATCCATAGGTATTTTAGTACTTAATTTTTAAATGAAATAGTCATATTATTTAATTATACGCTACTACTCGCTAAAAAAACAAAAAAGACTAAATTATCGATAATAAACACAGGAATTAATATACATATTGACCATTTCATATAACTAAAAAAGCTGGGCATGTTAATCTTATTTTGAGTGGCAATGCTTTTGACCATAAGATTAGGCGCATTTCCGATATAACTCAGTGCACCCATAAAAACCGATCCCATTGATATAGCGAGTAATGTCTTGTTAAGTGTTGTCATTAATATTACCGCATCACCCGATGCCAAATTGAAAAAAACAAGATAGGTTGGTGCATTATCTAAGAAGCCCGAAAGCAAACCGGATAACCAAAAGTACATACTATTAACCGGCTCGCCTTGAGCGGTGGTTACTAGCGATACTAAAGGCGCTAGCGCGCCGTTGCTACCCTTGTGCAAAATAGCTAGTACAGGCACAATAGTAATAAAAATACCAATAAATAGCTTTCCAACTTCAACGATGGGAGCCCAATTAAATTCATTAACTGCACGTACTTGTTTCGGGGTTATTTTTATCGAAATTATTGTTATGGTAATAAAAATAATATCGCGAATTAAATTAGGTAAAGTAATGTGTGCATCTAAAACGGTAAAGTAAATTGATGAGTGCCAAATGCCCGACATTAGTACACTAGCAATAATTACCAATAATAAAAAAATATTTCTTATACCATAAATTTTAACTTTTGCACTTTTTGTGGTTGAAGTCAAAGTGGGCAAATTACCATATTGTAAACGAAAGTAGTGGCAATCAATCATATAATAAATAACTAATAACAACAATGAGTTAAGTAAAATCGGCAATAACATATATTTAACTGTCCAGCCAAAATTAACACCTTTTAAAAAACCAATGAATAAAGGTGGATCGCCCAGTGGCGTTAGTCCGCCACCAATATTGGCGACTAAAAAGATAAAAAAGATAACCGTGTGCACGGCGCAGTTTCGCTCTCGATTGGCTCTGATTAAAGGGCGTATCATTAACATTGCTGCACCTGTAGTACCCATGATTGAGGCTAATACCGTTCCGATTGCCAGTAAACCAACATTTAGCTTGGGTGTGCTAAGCACATCGCTTTTAATCAAAATTCCGCCTGAAACGGTAAATAGTGCCAACAATAACAAGATAAAGGGAAGATATTCCACCATAATTGCATGAACGGTAATATTGATGGCGGTTTGCAAACCAAATGAAAACAACAAAAAGGCTAAAAATAACAACGTCCAAAAAATAATAATCTTGCCATAATGGTAGTGCCAAAGTTGTGGCAAAAATAGCGGAATTAACGCAATAGAAAGTAATATCCCCACGAAAGGAATCGCCCAAAGTAGTGATAAATCATATTCGTTAAAACCCATTGCATAAAGATCAAAAGGGAAAAGCAATAATGCAAAAAGTGATACCAGCGGTAAGTTAAAATAATTTTTCATGTCATTTTTTACTTTTTTAAATTGGTGCAATTATAACAAATAAAACTAAAATTAATTTTAAAAAGCGTTTTATTACTTTTTATTGATTTTTATCAATTAAATACCACAACAGAACAATGAAATATTATAATCACGCCATTATAAGCTGGCGTTAACCGATAGAGGGTAATAAATTTCTGTACTGATTATTTTTTAGTGATATTACTCTTGTTTTGCAATGTCGGTATTTTCGCTTAATTGCTCTAAATATTTTATAATAGCGGCTATTTAATTTTCAATAAAATAGGAACAGTGTGCCAGTATCATTCAAAAAGCCTTCTTTGCATAACCGTAATAAACATCAAAACGGTTATCATTTTGATCTGCTCATTCAAACTTTGCCTAGTTTAGCACAGTTTGTTAAGCCCAATGGTTATGGCAATTTGTCGATTGATTTTGCCGATCCTAAAGCAGTTAAAATGCTCAATAAGGCGCTTTTACTCCATTATTACCAGTTATCGTGGTGGGATATTCCTGATGGTTATTTATGCCCACCAGTTCCTGGAAGGGCAGATTATATTCATTCTTTAGCGGATTTATTAGCACAAGACAACGGTAATCAGATCCCTTGTGGCAAGCAAGTGAAAGTGCTTGATATCGGAGTTGGTGCAAATGTGATTTACCCTATTCTTGGGCGTGCTGAATATGGCTGGTCGTTTGTTGGTAGCGACATTAATCCGATCGCTATTAAAACAGCATCGTTAATTTGCCAAGCTAATAACCTATTAAATGGATCTGTGTTATGTCGATTACAGAAAGACAAGGCGGCAATTTTTAAACATATTATTAAACCCAAAGAATTTTACCTACTAACACTGTGCAATCCACCATTTCATTCTTCTGAGCAAGAAGCATTAGCCAGCACGCGTAAAAAGCTGACAAATTTAGGTAAGTTAACAAGCCCAACACAAAAAGCAGTTCTTAACTTTGGCGGGCAACATGCCGAGCTTTGGTGTCAAGGTGGTGAAAGTGTTTTTATTACAAAGATGATTAAAGAAAGTGTAGTGTTTAAACATCAATGCTTATGGTTTACTTCGTTAGTATCTAAAAAATCCTCATTAGAATTAATACAAAAACAATTAAAAGTGGCAGGTGTCATTGATAGTAAAATTATACCCATGGCACAAGGACAAAAAGTAAGCCGATTTGTAGCGTGGACATTTTTTAATAAAAATGAGCGTAAAGATCTTTTTAAAAAGATTTCAGGAAATACATCCGTTTCAATAAAAAACAACTCAGCATATTAACTGCATTTATTTTAAAAGCATCACAAAAGTAAACCAAATATGGGGAGAGGCGTGTCAATTTAGATTTTATTGGTGGTTGGATCTTAATATCGACACCGTTTTTAAGGTATTTAATAGAATAGTAAGTCGTTTTAAATAAAAACGTTAAGTATTGGTGGGTTATTTTACTCGCTTTGGATAAGCTTTGAGTAAATTGTTGTGTGCGTTTTGTTCTGATAACCAATAGGCGTAATTAAAAATAGTATACATAATTGGAATGATTAAATAGTATATTTAATAATAATTATTCAATGAAGAGCTAAACAATGAATAAAAAAATAACTGTAGAATATAAAATCAACTCGCAATATTTGTTAGATTCGTACTATGCTCAGTCAGGCGTGCTAGATAAAGAGTTTGCCGAGAGTTTAGACCGCTCAATAGCCGACAATATGCGAAATTTTCTAATCACATTTGATGATGAAAAAATGCTATTACATAATCAGGATAAAAGTGAAACCAATACTTACTATTATCAAGACTTTTATCAAATCCATAAAAAAGCAGATGGGTATCTATTTTTTGTTAATTGCACAATATTTTATTTTATTAAATTTGACCTATTTAAACCCGAACATTTAACAATATTAGACAATAAATTAAGACCATATTACGAAAAAGAGTGTGACGCACCATTAGCTGTTATTGACAATTACGAAGTGACAACAAAAAGAATCCTAACGGGGCTCAAGTATTTGTACCGTAATATAACGATCGGAATGTTTGTAATACTTTTTATTATACTGATAGATTTTATTTTTTATCAAATTTCTCTATCTATGCTATTGGGCTCTATTTTTGCCGTGGTTGGGTATCAATTGTGTTTGCGATTATCGGTGAATCGCATTGTTAAATCGGTGAATAGCGTTTATCGCCATGCAATTATCACATTTTATAATGATAAATTAGAATGCACATATAAAGAAAAACTATCTGGGTTTAAAATTAAATATTCGGAATTTTATAAGATAAGAAAATTAAAGAAAGGCTATTTAATACAAATACAAAAATATTCTTTTTATTTTCTTTTTTATGACGAATTTACTCATCAGCAACGGCAAAAACTTGAGGAAAGTTTTAAGCAAAATAAGAATTATTGTTAGTCATATTTGGTATGCATTTAATCTTACGCCTCTCAACTACCCAGAGGGATATTTTCTTGTCTTATTTTTACGGATGTTACGTTGTTATTTCTAAGATTAAAGTTAATGATTAAGCGAGAAAGCAATAATACATCTTAAAATAAGATAAATCATATCAAATCGATTTTTTATTGTTAATGATAAAAATTGTATATGCCCATTCCATCATAAAAAAGTGAATGTATAAGAAAGCGTAAATTCTTGCACTTGATGCTCAATGATAACCGATAACTTATCCATTATTTACGCTTAAACTTAACGACTATGCTTCACGGTTAACCTATTTTTCATGAAAAATAACGATTAACGCGCGGTAAAGATTGGTGAAATACCGATAGCTAATTGTGTAGCTTTTAGTTAAGATGGTTGATTATTAAATAACCAGTGTTAACGCAATACAATTTTCAATATACATGGGACATACCGATATGAAAAGTAATCAAACAGCTAAACTCATTGAGAAGCTACAAAGTATTATTGGACATAAATATACTTTAACTACTCCTAGCCGAACACTCCCTTACCGTCAGGGTATTCGCTTTGGTAAGGGAGATGCCTTGGCGGTAGTTTTGCCAGGCACACTTGTTGAGCAATGGCAAGTTTTAAAAGCTTGTGTTGAGGCTGATGTGATTGTGATTGCACAATCAGCGAATACAGGTTTAACAGGAGGATCTACGCCAGATGGCAATGATTATGATCGCCCTATCGTTATTGTTAGCACTCGTAGATTGGACGGGATTAATGTTATTAAAAATGGTGAACAAGTTGTTTGCTTGCCAGGTAGCACGCTCTATCGGCTAGAAAAAGAATTAAAAAAATATCATCGAGGTCCACATTCAGTGATTGGCTCATCTTGCATTGGTGCATCAGTAATGGGAGGCGTTTGTAATAATTCTGGCGGTGCGCTTATTCAGCGAGGACCTGCGTATACTCAAATGGCTGTTTTTGCTCAATTAGATCAGCAAGGGCAATTGCACTTAGTTAATCATTTAGGTATTGAGCTGGGGGATGAGCCAGAAACGATTTTGCAGAATTTGCAAAATCATACTTATACCGATAAAGATATAAATGCAGATGCAGGTTTAGGCCATGATGATCATTATTGTGAGCATGTTCGTCAAGTTGATGCTAATACGCCTGCTCGATTTAATGCCGATCCAGCCCGCCATTATGAAGCGTCGGGTAGTGCAGGACGTTTAATGGTTTTTGCTGTGCGCTTAGATACCTTTCCTTTAGAAAATAAATCAGCTGTATTTTATATTGGCACAAATAATATTACTGAATTAAATGATATTCGTCGCCATATTTTGCGTCAATTTAAAACCTTACCTGTGTCGGGCGAATACATGCATCGTGTGGCTTTTGATATTGCAGCTATTTATGGTAAACCAACTTTTCTTGCTATTCAGAAATTAGGCACAGATATGATGCCACGCCTGTTTGTTTTTAAGAATGTTGTAGATCGCATTACCGCTAAAATTCCGTTCTTTCCTAAGAATTTTTCGGATCGGTTTTCTATTTTTGTTTGTAAATTATTACCAAAGCACTTGCCCAAGTCGTTGCGCAATTATCGTGATTGTTACCAGCATCATCTTATCTTAAAAATGGCAGATGATGGAATCGCTGAGGCTGAATCTTTTTTAAAAGGCTATTTTCGAAATAAAAATGGTAATTATTTTTTATGTAATGAAAAGGAAGCTCAAGCAGCGATGTTACACCGCTTTGCTGCCGCAGGAGCTGCAACGGCTTACCGCAATGTGCATAGTAAAACAGTAGAAGACATTGTGGCACTTGATATTGCATTAAAACGCAATGATACCGATTGGTTTGAAACGCTACCAAAAGATATCGATCAACATTTTATTCACAAAATGTATTATGGGCATTTTTTCTGTTATGTTTTTCATCAAGATTATATTGCCAAAAAAGGTGTGGATTGCGATAAAGTTAAGCACGATATTTTAGCATTACTCGACCAGCGAGGGGCTCAGTATCCAGCAGAGCATAATGTTGGGCATTTGTATCATGCGAATGATGATTTGAAAAAATTCTATCAACAGATCGATCCAACAAATAGCTTTAACCCTGGTATTGGTAAAACATCAAAGAAAAAGCATTGGGCGTAATCACACCTAAAAATCTAACTGCCAAAAGTCAATTTGGCAGTGATTATTGATAGTTGTTAAATTGTAATGTGATAAAACAATTATTGCGCTTGCACATTACAATAATTTTTTTAATTGATATAGCATTTCTAAAGCTTGTTTAGGTGTTAAAGCATCAGGATCGATCTGTTTTAATGCTTCTTCGACTTCTGACGTTGCAGGCTCACTGATCATCAACGAAAGTTGCGATTTATCAATATGGCTACCAGCAGATTGTTTGGAAATAATTTCTAGCTCTTTCAATTTTTGTTTAGCTCGTTTTAATACTGCTTTGGGTACGCCAGCAAGCCCAGCAACAGCAATACCAAAACTTTTACTAGCCGCACCTTCAGATACTTCGTGAATAAAAGCAACAGTATTATCGTGTTCAATAGCATCAAAGTGGATGTTATAAACACCTTGCAGATGTTCAGGTAGTTGGGTTAATTCAAAGTAATGGGTGGCAAACAGTGTCATTGATTTGATTTCATTAGCTAAATTTTCGGCACAGGCCCAAGCTAAAGAAAGCCCATCATAAGTTGAGGTGCCTCGACCGATTTCATCCATTAAAACAAGGCTTTGTTCTGTGGCATTATGCATAATGTTGGCCGTTTCAGTCATTTCAACCATAAACGTAGAACGCCCTGAAGCTAAATCATCTGAAGCGCCAATTCGGGTAAAAATGCGATCTACTGGGCCAATTGTTGCTTTTGATGCAGGTACAAAACTACCAATATAGGCAAGCAACACAATCAAAGCCGCTTGACGCATATAAGTACTTTTCCCCCCCATATTCGGTCCAGTAATAATTAACATGCGTCTGCTTGGCGATAATGATAGTGAATTGGCAATAAAAGGCGTCTGTAATACTTGTTCAATAACCACATGCCGCCCATCTTTAATTTCTATACCTGCGTTGGTTGATAGTGTTGGGGTTTGATAGTTAAGTGTTAATGCGCGCTCTGCAAGGTTGGTTAAAACATCAAGCTCTGCAATGGCATCAGCGCTAATTTGCATATCGGCGAGTTCGGGCATTAATAGATCAAATAGCTGTTCGTAAAGTTGTTTTTCGAGCGATAATGCTCGCCCTTTAGCTGTAAGGACTTTATCTTCATACTCTTTAAGCTCGGGGATTATGTACCGTTCAACATTTTTCAGTGTTTGACGACGAGTATAATGAATTGGTGCTAAATGGCTTTGACCTCGGCTGATTTGGATATAGTAGCCATGCACCGCATTGAAGCCCACTTTAAGCGTATCAATGCCAAGAGTTTCACGCTCTCGTATTTCAAGCTGTTCTAGATAATTGGTTGCACCATCAGCAAGGCTTCGTAGCTCGTCTAGCTCTGCATTATATCCACCAGCAATCACACCGCCATCACGAATAATCACGGGCGGGGCATCAACAATAGCATGATTTAAAATATCTGCTATGCGATCAAATTGGTTTATTTTGGCACGCAATGTGATTAATGCGGGCGAAGTAAGGCAACTCAATAGATTTTGTAACTGTGGTAATAAATTATAAGCATCACGCAGACGAGCAAAATCACGAGGGCGAGCAGTTCGCAACGCGAGCCTTGCTAAAATACGTTCTAAATCGCCAATTTGTTTTAATAATGGGGTGGTATCATCAATATAATTTTGTAATTCACTGATCGCAAGTTGGCGATTTTGTAATATTGTCAAATTGCGAATTGGTGCATGTAACCAACGCTTAAGCATTCGGCTACCCATTGGCGTTTGGGTTTTATCAAGTATTTCAGCAACGGTATTTTCAGTGCCACCAGCTAGATTTTCAGTAATTTCTAGATTACGCCGAGTGGCTGCATCTAATACCACAAAATCATAGGCTGATTGTTTGATAATTGAACGTATATGAGGCAGCGCCGTGCGTTGGGTATCTTTAACATATTGCAATAAGCACCCCGCTGCACAAAGTGCGTAATGGCAGTCTTCAACACCAAATCCGACAAGGTCATTGGTACCAAATTGTAAATTAAGTTGCTGTTTTGCCGTTTCAAGGTCAAAATCCCATTGTGGGCGACGGCGTAAACCATGACGATGTTCAATTAATGGCATGGATTGAAAATCTTCGGGATAAAGCAATTCAACGGGACTTGTTCGTTGCAATTCGGCTTGAATTGCCTCGAAATTATCACATTCAAAAACAAAAAATCGACCTGAACTGATATCGAGTGTCGCATAACCATAATGGCGGTTTTGTTGCCAAATTGAAGCCAGTAAATTGTCTTTGCGATCCTCTAGTAACGATTCATCACTGACAGTACCTGGGGTAACAATACGAACAACTTTACGTTCAACGGGACCTTTACTGGTGGCCGGATCGCCAACTTGTTCACAAATAGCGACTGATTCACCGAGCGAAATTAACTTGGCTAGATAGCTTTCAACAGCATGATAGGGCACACCCGCCATAGGAATAGGCTCACCATTTGAAGAGCCGCGTTTAGTGAGCGAAATATCTAAAAGCTGCGAGCCACGTTTAGCATCGTCATAAAACATTTCGTAAAAATCACCCATGCGATAAAAAAGCAAAATATCGGGGTTTTCGGCTTTGAGTTTTAAATATTGCCGCATCATGGGTGTGTGGTCGGTGAAGTTTTCATTTTCATTCATAGTGTTATTTGTGTTTTTTATTTATATTTCAATATGTTGATAAATTCAATTGGTCTCATTAAATATCATTTTAACTCATAAAATCTCACTAATTCTTAATCATTAGTGTAACTAAAAGTATAACTAACATAATAGTTATCATCTTTTTATTATAACTGATTATTAGTTCATAGCAGAGGGGTATTTTATGGCAAATGGTGATCAAAAAGCATTATCACATCAAGCTATAGTAAAACTAAAGCCGAATGGTAAAGTATTATCCGATTGTAATGAAAATCGTGGTTTAAGAGTTGAGTGTTCAAAAAACTGGTAAAAAACGGTTTATATATAGATTTCGAAGAACTGATGGTAAATTAGTTGAAATGACTATTGGTTATTTCCCACAAATGCAATTAGCTGAGGATCGTATAAAATTGCAAGAGTTGAAAAAAATTCGAGAAAGTGGATATTGTCCTAGAGAGCTACGAGAACAACAAAAAATTAATGAACTACAACTTAAAAAAGCTCAAGAAAATAAATCTAAGTTTACCATTAAGAAAATGATTGATTTATATTTAACAGAATATATCCAAGATCGCCATACTAAAGATGGTAAAGTAATAAAAGGAGCAAGAAAGCTTAAAGGTCAAAATGAAGTTAGAAGAACACTATATGCTGATCCTGTACAAGTTTTAGGTAATAAATCTGCTGTACTATTTTAGGGGTAGTTACACGAGCGTTTTCATAAAAATATTTTACATGAGTTTTATATGGTGACATTTCGTAAAAAGCGCTATTCAGATTTAGAAACACTCCAAACAGATCTGGACAATTGGCTGCATTATTACAATAATGAACGAGCTCATCTGGGATACAGGGAAAAATGTGCTGTGGTCGAACACCAATGGAAACATTGCTTGATGGAAAACGGAACTGGGAAGAAAAAAATCTGAACCAGATTTAACCTGACAGAGACCCAATAAAAACTGGTAACTGTCGGATTAGGCTTGAGCTAGTACAATGCATACAAGTACTATTCTATGGGGACAATAATGTTTTCTTTTGCAACAACAATATTATTTTTTATAACGTAGCATTCGACCAGATGATCTCCAGTAAAACTGGTTGACTCAATTTTCTCTTTATTTCCATTATCATTAAGGATCTGCCCTCTAATACAATCTCTTCGTTCTGCTTCTTGACCTATGTTTAAGATTTTCCATTTTATAATATAGGGCTCTGGCACATCAATATCAGATGCAACAAAATTAAGTCTTTTATTTACTGATAATCTCCGAGTATGGGAACTTAGCCTGAATGGTCTAAATCCATTTTGTGTAACTATGCAATCTAATTTAAAACTATAACGAATATCTATAGGGTATTTATCTTCAATAAATTCTTCTGTATTACTAAAATTATAAGATAATTGAGCTCGCGATTCTGATAATTGTTTTGGTCTACAAGGGAATGCCGAACCATAGATTTTTCTCCATTTATCATATGCAATATCATTACCACCAGAATCAATAGCATCTAGGCACATTTCATAAGCTTTTTTTGCTGCTTGTTGAAACTTTTTTTTAACTTTAACTTGTTGGCGACTTCCTAATGCAAGATAATAATCTTGATCCCCTTGATCTTTTAGAAACTCAAAAAAATCTTTACTTAAATGATTATAGTAAGAAAAACTTTTATCATCATAATAAGTATTACTATTTAAGAAGTTATACGCTAATGTATCAATAAGTAATCCTCCCATGGCAATACCGTGATTATTTTTCCATGCACGCACCATTTTGCATAAGCAACGGAGATTGTTATTTTTATTATCAACAAACTCTTTCATTGCAGAAATTTCTTCACGGGGCTTAGTTATTTTCCAACTACCACCATCATAAGTGTCGGGATATTGAAAATTACCATCATCAAGTTCAAAAACCGGTTGTACCTCAATATAGAAATTATTAAATGTCACTGTTACAACTAATCTATCAACTTTTACCTCTGTTGTTGGATATCTACGTTGAATTACATCTTTAACCTCTTTTAGAAGTTTTGACTGTCCTCCTGAATTTTGATAGTCATACCATTTTGAATTAGGCATAATATAAAGCATATCTAGGTCAGAAATACCTTTAATAGCAGTCCATCTACCATAAGAACCAATTTGCAGCCTATTACTTGTTTTTGCGTCACTGCATCTATACTTCTTATTGAGACAGCAAGTAATTTCCTCATAACGAGAAGTAATTTGTTCAGAGTTATCAATTTTTAAATTAGCTAAAAACTCTTTAAACATATCAGTAACTGACATTATCAATTCCTTATCTAAGATTAGTTTTATTTTTTCTTAAAGCAGGTGGTAACATAAGATCTAATTCTTTTTTGGAAAAAGTTTGTTCTTCTTCATTTTTTAACACTTTCCGAGCTTCTTTATAACTTTTTGAATCAGTTTTTGGCGCATTCTTATAAATTTCATAAGTACGATTTTGTAACTCATCTCTTTTTTTAACCATCACACTCTTATCTAATTCATCTAAATCAGTGAGTAATGAAACATATTCCTCTCTTACCTTCCATAGTTCATGAGCAACTTTTTGATGCTCTTTAGTATGTTCGGATAAATTAGAATTTTTTAAGTACAAATTTATTCCCGTTAGTACGCCGGACAGCACTGCACTAATAGCTTTTGAGTAGAATTCATCATAAAAAAGTATAGATACAATTGAACAACTAATAATTGCAGATAGTATAATCTGAACCCATTTCCATCTACGATTATATTTATAAAAGCGTTCCGCCATCTTGTGATGACAAGTTTGGCTATAGACTATTTTTCCGTAAGCTTCTCTAATCTGAGCTTCTAAAGCTAATTTATAATTTTCTTTTGGACTCATGTTAATTATCTTAATATTTATTTAAATAAATCAGTTAAGTTCGATTAATAATCTTCTTTATTACTTTTAAATCCACCTCCATAATTTTAGCCATACTTTCAATGGCATGTCTACACATTTTAGTACCAAAAAGATAAGGTCATAGGTTGATTTTATATTCAATAGGTGACGGGTAATTTAAAGAAGAATGAAACCTATTGTCATTAAACCAATCTATATAGTGATTAAATGGCAACCTAAGCTGTTCAAGTGAATCAAAAATCGTGTTTGACACAAATTCAGTCTTCACCGCTTTAAATTTCGCTTCAGCAACGGTATTATCATAGGGATATCCCTTATGGCTTAATGAGCGTTGAATGCCAAATTCCTTTAAACATTCATCAAGTAGATGATTATTAAATTCTTTTCCTCTATCTGAATGAAATACCTGAGACAGGTTACACTAATTACTGCCAGTTTAATAAGGTCATTGTTATGATGGACATGCCACTACAGAATGTTTTATATTATAAGTCTTTATAAGTAGTTTTAAGTAAAATAAATATGGCAGAATATAAAAATCAACATTATGTACCTCAACATTATTTATCGCGTTGGGCAATTATTTCTAATCCCAATAAAAAGAATGAACGTCTTCCTTTTATATTGGATAAAAGTACTAACAATATAAAACAGAAAAATATTAAAAATTTATTTTCCGAAAGTTATTTTTATGATGTCAAAAAATTAACTGATCCTGAAACTAAACAATTACGTGATTATTTTTATAAAAAAATACCTATAGTTAATAGCGGAAAAGAAGTAAAAGATAGCGATATAAAAGAAATTATAGATAAAGGTATGTTAAGTCTTAGCCTTTGTGTCGAAAGAGCGGATAAAAATATCTCCATAGAAAAATTTTTTTTTAGTCAAATAGAAGCAGGATATAAAGTGATCGGTGATATTATCGATAAAGGAGAGCATGTAAAAAATATTCTGGACGAGAACTTAGTTAATTTGCAACTATATATTGCTTTTTTATTTTCAAGAACTAAATTTTTTCGAGCTCATCTGCCTGAAATTTATAAAGATATTGGCGTTGTTACTGATAATCCAGATAAGTTTTTTCCTTACTTGCTATTAATTGATACCTTTTTGGAAAGTTCTTTTTTCCATCAATATTATACCAAAATATCTCTTAAAAATACAAGGAAGCCTTTAATAACAAGTGATAATCCAGTTATATGGAGAAAAGATTATATTGTATTACCAATATCTCCATGGAAATATTTGAAATTTGCAAAAGATTCTTGCTGTTCCGATGCTATTTTATATGATGATGACAAATTTCTAAATTATTGCCAATATAATCAAGCAGATAAATATCTTATTGCTGCAACAAAAGAAGATTTTGATTTCTTAATAATCTGATAGTTTTTTTATTTTGAATGTTTTTGTTAGTTATTCCATATTCAAATGCTGAAGTAATTTATTGTCAGGTATCAATATTAAATGATAACTATAAGAGAGGAATCTAGTATGGAAATGTCTTCATTACGCCAACTTCACCAAAGTATGTTGCAGATTTCAGTTGATATGCAACAGTTTAGAATAACAACTGGATCCGCTAGTTTTGATTGCTTATTTTCTACAAGAGAAGATCCATTTATTTTAGCCTTGACTTCAAGAGGTGTTAACCCTCATTTTTTTAAATTTGAAGTAATGAAGGGATATAAAATAAGGCCATATTTTGATGGTTTCTATTATGAATTGGCGGAGGTACTGAATAATGGTTTTAGCACCGGAAAACTAGAGCCTAAAAAATTCTTAGACCAACTAAACACTTCTTTGCCTACAATAGCATCTATTCAAAATAACCCTACAGTAAGTGAAGTTGTACGGTTAAGACGTGATATTATAGAAGAAAGAGAAAAGCCTTATTTTGATACATGGATATATTGGACTAGCGAAAAAAGACCAAATGGAGCATCAGAAGAAAACCGAAAGAAAACTTTATTACTGCTTGGTAAAGATGCTCTTCAACATAGTATAAAAATGAAAGCCTCATCAAAATGGAGTTCAGTTGATTTGGGCCATAATTGGAAGATGTGATAACTTCCAATTATGATCTATTTGCTATCCTGAAGTGATTTAATAGATAAGGCGTCTTGATTAGATATCTTATAGGGATATAGGTAACGTTAATTGAGCTTATCAAATAGGCGAATATTACATTCATATCTTTTATGCCTACCTATTGAATTAGCTTTGTATAGGTGTTATTTTATAAATCTAACTTAAATATAAAGAGTATAAGTGTTTAAATTTTTTAGAATGTTATGCGTAGTGGCATTTGCGTTATTTATCGTATCATGCTCCACTTATAAAAGTTCTGCCGAATATCATATAGAGCAATGGCTAGCAGAATTTCATGCTAAATTTTTATCAAAAAGTCGTTTTTATTCTGAAGTTAAACCAACGGGTAATCAACCTAAAGCAAGAGTTACCGTTATTCAAATAGGGGCAAGTGATGTTAACGTAAAGATGCGGATATATGATGAAGCAACCCATTATGACAATGGTGGTATGGTTCCTTTTCGATTTGGTGATACAGAGGCCGTAACTCCGGTTACAGATATTCATGGCGTAACGGTTTTTGGTGATTACGTCAAACCATTAAGTCAAATTAATGTCATTCCAAATAAACCATTTATTTTTGGTTTTACAGTTGGAATGTCAACTAAAGTTGAACCTGGATGGTTTCGTCAAGGTTATACCAAGTTTTTTGTTTGCAATGGGATTAACCACGCATTTGAATTTACTCCTGAAGCAGGCAAAGATTATTTATTCTCCGTTGGCGCTAAACCGGCACAAGACGAAAACTACCATCTTTGCTTACTCAAGCTAGAAGAATGGGATAAAAGAACTAAACAATATAAAAAAATACCGTTTATACTTTATGCTAAAAAATAATGCTTATCAAAAATATCAAACCGCTTATACTGCGGTTTAACATTATCAATAAAAATAACACGCCAAATCAATCACTAAAAAGCAAATAAAAACATGAGGAAGATAGGAAGCCTTAATATCATCCAAAATTACTGTTTTTCCTGAAGGCTAAGTGGTTTGTAAAATCGGCACCATTTCGTTAAAGCCTCTGTGGCAAAAGTGGAGCAAATTTTTCTGCAAAAAATTTGAACATCTTAGCTATACTAAGATGACCTAGAAGAGGTGAGTATCATGGATGATACGAGTAATTATAAGTAGAGCGTATTGTGTGCTATGTGTAGGAATTAAAACCCCCCGCTTTAGTGTTATCATCAATCACTTATTTTATTTACAAAAACTAAAACGCCCGAAACCGCAACTTCCCTATCAGCTGTTTTTCATTCTAAAAACCAGTCAGGAAAACAATTGATTTTATTGAAGTTTTTATTTTATAAAAATTAGCGATTTTTTACTTAATTTATGCATGAGGGGAGGGGATTTTGCACAAAATCCCCGCTTTGGTGTTATTATTAATCGCTTATTTTATTTACAAAAACTAAAACGCCCGAAACCGCAACTTTCCCATAAGCTGTTTTTTATCCTAAAAATCAGTCAGAAAAGCTATTGATTTTATTTAAGTTTTCATTTTATGAAGATTAGCGATTTTTTACTTAATTTATGCATGAGGGTAGAGGATTTCGCACAAAATCCCCGCTTTGATATTATTATTAATCGTTTATTTTATTTACAAAAGCTAAAATGCCCGAAACTGCAACTTTCCTATAAGCTGTTTTTTATCCTAAAAATCATTCAGAAAACACATTGATTTTATTGAAGTTTTCATTTTGTGAAAATTGGCGGTTTTTTACTTAATTTATGCATGAGGGGGAGGGGATTTCGCATAAAACCCCCGTTTTGATGTCGTTTCTTAAGATCTTATATTTGTTAAAGCGAAATAATTCGATCAAATAGCGGATTGTTGGTCAGGCGATGGGTGACCATGAGCAATGTTTTATCTTTACAGGTTTTCTTTATTAATTGAATAATTTGTTGCTCGGTTTGTCGATCAAGACTTTCTGTTGGTTCGTCCATTAAAATTAATGGGGAATTATGCAGTAAGGCTCTTGCAATGCCGATACGGCGAATTTCGCCACCGGATAGTGTTCGGCCACCTTGTCCAATAAGTAAGTCTAAGCCTTGATCCGTAGCTAATAGTTTGTCGAGCTCAACTTGGTATAATACATCTATTAATTGTTGCTCGGTCGCTTGTTGATTGCCTATGAGTAAATTTTGCTTTAAGGTGTCACTAAATATCGTGATCACTTGTGGCACCATAGCAATCGTTTGCCGTAATGTTTTTTCATCAAGTTGATTGAGTTCAACATTGTTGATATAAATATTGCCTGATTGAGGTTGCCATGTGCGATTTATTAGGCTTAGCAATGTCGATTTACCACAACCTGTTTTACCAATTATGCCAATATGTTCACCATGTTCAACTGTCAATGAAAAATCAGTTAATACCGCAAAAGGCTGATTGGGATAAGTGAAATTGATTTGCTTAAATTGTAATTTTGCCACGTTTAGATCTATCGTTCTGCCTTTTGGCACAAATTTAATATCTGGTGTTTGATTGAAAATAGCGGTGGTGCGTGTGGCAGAAGAAAGCACTTGTCCTAAAAAGATAAATGCACCGGGAATTGGCATAAGGATTTCGGCACTGGCAAGACTAACAAATACAAATAAAGCCACTAAAGGTGATAAGGTGTATTGGGTAATTAACCATAGCACAAGTAACGTTAAAAAGCCTGCAATTAGTAAGACTAATGCACTTGATAACGCCATTAATGTTGATTGGCGCTGCTGATTATACAACCAATCTGATTCCAGTTCATCAAGCTGAGTGCGATAGCGCAGTTGCGCATTAAATAGGGTCAGTTCAGCTTGCCCTTGCAGGTAATTGATTAATAATGTTCGGTACTCACTTTGTTGTTTGGCCAGCGTTTTGCCTAGCTGTTCTCCTGCTTGGTAAAAAATAACGGGAACGACAAGTAATGTAATTGTAAGTATGATAGTAATGATTAGTGCAATGGGTAAATTGATAGTTGCAAGCCCAATAAATAAAATGCCAATGGTCACCAAAGCAGTTACAATAGGGGCAAAGAGTTTTAGGTATAAGTGATCAAGCGCATCAATATCAACAATGAAGCGATTAAGTAAATCTGCTCGTTGGTAGTGGGCAAGTTGATTAGCACTTAATGGCAAAATTTTACGAAAAGCAAGCGTTCTTAGATAAGCCAAGATTTTAAATGTAGTGTTGTGATCAACCAAACGCTCCATATAACGTGAAGCGGTGCGAGCAATCGCTGCCGCACGTACGCCGGCTGCTGGCAACATATAATTAAACGAATACAAACCAGCAACGCCAACAAAAGCGGTAGAAGCTAAAAACCATCCTGATAAAGATAATAGAAAGACACTAGCAAATAGGGTAAGAATTGATAACAATAAACCAGCTAAAATTTGCCAAAAATAGTGTTTATAAAGAGCTATATAAGGGCGCAATGTGGCTAACATAAATCCTCCTCGCTATCACAAGGTAGCTTACCTTGATGTAGCTTGCTGTGGGCTAGTTGCCAGATTTGTTCATAATTCTGCATATCATCTGTTTGGTGAGTAATGGTAATGCTGTTGGGGGCAATAGGTTGTTGATCTAGATTTTGCATGGTTTGCTTGTCTAAACTAGCCGTTGGCTCATCAAGAATAATTAATTGGCAAGGTTTTAGCATAGCTCTGGCTAAAGCAATTCGTTGTGCTTGCCCAACAGATAAACGCACGGCATCTTCGCCAACTTGGGTTTCAATTCCTTGTGGTAATTTGGCAATTACATCGGCTAATTGTGTTTTGGCGATTACCTCTTCAAGTTCTTGCATTGTGGCATTTGGCTTGCCAAGTAAAATATTATCGCGAATAGTGCTATTTAGCAGATAAGGATTTTGCCCTATCCAACTCACCTTTTGCTGCCAATCATTTATGTCTAATTGGTTAAATTCGATGCCATTAATTTTTAGCGAACCTTGATAAGGTAAAAAACCGAGCAACACTTGCATTAACGACGTTTTCCCTGCGCCACTGGTACCAATCAAAGCCAATTTAAACGGTGCTTGCAAATTAAACGATAGTGGGCCAACGATAAACTGTTGTTCACTGGATAGTACAATTAAGTTGTTTGCTTCAATGGTTTGTAATGGTTCATTCAATTTGATGTTAGTTGCTTTAATGTTAGGTTGTTTTTGCACAATGTTTTTACTTAAAAAAGTTTCGATATTATCAGCCGCTGCGATTGCTTCTGCTTTAGCATGATAGTAGGTGCCTAAATCACGTAATGGTTGAAAATATTCAGGTGCTAGAATTAACGCAAAAAAACCAGCAAATAAGGTAACAGTTCCGTTGTATGCGCCAAAATCAAATTCTCCCAAATAGGAAAAACCAAAATAAATCGCCACAATGGCGATTGAAATTGATGTGAAAAACTCTAATACAGCAGAAGATAAGAATGCAATTTTGAGTACTTGCATCGTTTTTATACGAAAATCCTCAGAAGCACGAGCTATTTCGTTAGTTTGTTTTTCGCCTTGGTTGAATAGCCGAATGGTATTGAGACCTTTTAGACGATCTAAAAAGTGACCACTTAAATAAGCGAGGGCTTTAAAATGGCGACGATTGATATCGGCAGCCCCCATTCCGACTAAGATCATAAAAATAGGAATCAGTGGTGCTGTGCAAAGTAAAATTGTAGCGGCGGCCCAATTAAAAGGGAATATCGCTATACAAATTAAAATCGGTGTCATGCTTGCCAATCGCATTTGTGGCAAATAGCGTGCAAAAAAGTCATGCAATTTATCGACTTGTTCAATAAGTAACGTACTCCATGCGCCGATCGTGCTTTGATTTAAGTAAGCTGGACCATGCAATTCAAGTTGGTTAATTAATTGGTGTCGAATTTGCTTGCGAACTTTTTGGCCTATGGCAAAGTTGATTTTTTCACGCAGATAAATAAAAAATGCCCGACCGAGTAATACCCCAATTAGTCCGCCCCAAAAAGGTAAGATATCCGTAAAATGGTGTTGCTCAATAATGATTTTTTGTAAAATAATTGCAAGCAACGCAGCTTGGATAATCACTAATATTGTTAAAACAAAGCCAGTTAAAATCGAAGCCCATAAATTACTTTTATGCATTTTTGCATACTGTTTTAACCAGCCAAGTAAATAGGCTTGGCGTTTTTTATCTAATGACATGAAGCTCTTTACTGTTTATTTTAAGTTGTCCAAATAGTGTTCGGCATCTAAAGCCGCCATACAGCCCGTACCTGCTGAAGTAATCGCTTGACGATAAATATGATCCATTACATCACCAGCTGCAAATATTCCCTCGATACTGGTTTGTGTTGCATTTCCTTGTGTGCCTGATTGCACTTTAATATAGCCTTCATTTAATTCAAGCTGTCCTTCGAAAATGGTCGTATTGGGTTTATGTCCAATAGCAATAAATACGCCCAAAACAGAAATTTCTTCAGTTAAATTTGTATCTTGTGTGCTACGGATTCGAACGCCTGTAACGCCCATGTTGTCACCTAAAATCTCGTCAACGATGCGGTGTGTATGTAAGATCACTTTACCTTCTTTTATTTTTTGGTCTAAGCGATCCATTAATATTTTTTCAGCTCTGAAGGTATCTCGACGATGGATTAAATGTACTTCGCTAGCAATATTGGCTAAATAAAGGGCTTCTTCAACGGCAGTATTACCACCGCCAACAACGGCAACTTTTTGGTTACGATAGAAAAAACCATCGCAAGTTGCACAAGCTGATACCCCTTTGCTTTTGAAAGCCTCTTCTGATGGTAAGCCCAAATATTGTGCTGAAGCCCCTGTAGCGATGATCAATGCATCACAGCTGTATTGCGTTTCACTACCATAAAGCTTATAAGGTTTTTCGCTAAAATCGACACGATCGATGTGATCTAAAATAATTTCGGTGTTAAACCTTTCAGCATGTTCTTTCATTTTGACCATTAATTCTGATCCTGTTAAGTCAGGTGCACCAGCAGGCCAGTTTTCAAGATCTGTGGTTGTAGTAAGTTGTCCACCTTGTTGCATTCCTGTAATTAATACGGGGGAAAGGTTTGCACGTGCAGCGTAAACTGCTGCGGTATAACCTGCAGGGCCAGAACCAAGTATTAACAAACGGGCATGTTTGGTTTTCATTTTAAATCCTTACTTATTTTGACTTTGGTCATTTTTAGCAAAACTAGTGCAACTTATAGCAGATAAGTCTAACATTATTAATCCTTATAGTGTAAAAAAAATTGATTATTGTATCAATAGGCAATCATAACAGGTTGTATTTGTATTATTTGCGTTGAGTTAATTTTTTGCGAATTAATTGGTTATCTTTTTCTTTTCAATTATTTTAAAGATATTTATTCTTTTTTAAACTTTGTTTGTTTTGGTTTTTTACTTTCAGTGTTTAAAATATGCGCTTTTCTTATTCTTAAATTTTTTCCTAACATTTAGCAATAACATTTTTATTATTAGTTTACTCGACATCCTAACAAAACAAGGGGGAGATAAGATGAACAATCCTTCAAAAGAAAATGTAGAAGCAGTGCTTAGAAAAATTGGTTGGGCACAAGAGATTTTAAATTCGGTACAACAAAATATTAGCGATCCTCAAGTTGGTAATATTTTATCTGGTGTTGCCTTTATCATGGATTCGGCTTCATCTGAAGCTGAAGCGCTCTATCAATTAATTAAATAAACAATTAATTAAATAAAGCTCTGCTGTTTTTTCATTTATACCTTCATTCGCCGTTTGGCGATTGAAGGTATTCAATTGGTTAGCTCGTTGAATTGTCATCCGATAAATATGTTGTTATATCTAGTAATGGCCAGCGAACACGTGCTGTAGGCTCTCCGGCTCGATAGCCGAATGCTAAACATAGCCCAACACCAAATGATTCACTACTTAACTGCGGTATATATTTTTCTAAAATTTGTATTACTTTATCGTGATCAAATCCACCTATTGCACATGAGTCAATGCCTCGAAATGCAGCTGCTGTCATCATATTGGCGCTAGCGATATAATCTTGCATTTCTGACCAGTGATTAATGGTTAAACCATCAGCAAGCCCTTGCTCGCAAAAATTAATAAATGCTTGACAAGCAATGTCGATTGCTGTTTGATCATTGGGATTAGGTAAAGTACGAGCAATAGCTCGGCGTAAGTAATCACTTTGCGAAGTGAAGTTATTGGCTTTGCGATAAAGTATGATCACAAAATGTGAACAGCTTGTCACTTGCTCTTGATTGTAGCAAACCGATCGCAATTGTGCCTTTATTTTATCACTGTCAATGACCACAAAATGCCAAGGCTCCATACCAAATGATGAGGGAGATTGTCGGCCAGCTTCTAATATATATTCAATATCATCATTATTGATTTTTTTTGTTTGATCAAATTTTTTACATGCATGTCTAAAATCAAATGCTTGGGTTAGCTTATCCATATTTTCTCCTTACGATTTGGTATTCCATGGGGCAACTTTTAATAATAATAACATACCTGGGATGGCGAGAATCGTACATAAACTAAAAAATGTTGTCCACCCCAAATATTCAACCATAATGCCTGTTGTCGCATTAATTAATGTTCTTGGAATTGATGCTATGCTAGTAAATAAAGCAAATTGTGTTGCAGTATAAAGCGGATTGGTTGTTTTTGCGATAAACGCTACAAATGCGGCAGAACCAAGGCCAACGCCAAGTGATTCGAAACCAATTACTATTGCTAATAAAGCTTTTTGGTATGTCCCTATAGCATTAAAAGGACCTTCCACCGAAAGCCAAGCAAATCCTAAAATTGAAATAACTTGTACAAGACCAAAGGACCATAGTGCGCGGTTTATTCCTATTTTTATCATCAAAATACCGCCAATTAGTGCACCCAATACGCTTGGCCATAAAGAGGCATTTTTTGCTATCCAGCCAATATCGGGGCGACTATAGCCCATTTGTAAATAAAAAGGTGTGGCTAATGAAGTAGCCATACTATCGCCTAATTTATATAAAAAGATAAATGCTAATATTAAAATTGCTGTTTTAAGCCCATTTCGAGTAATAAATTCATTAAATGGCTCAATGATGATATCTTTAAAATGGTGATTTTTTGGCATTTGATTAAGAGGCTCTTTGACCAGCAATGTCATTATGATAGCCGGTAGCATAAATAGTGCTGTAATGATAAAAACACTATTCCACGGTAAATAGTTTGATAATATAAGTGATAATGAACCAGGTACTAAACCTGCAATTCGATAAGCGTTTGTATGAATACTATTACCGAGCCCTAATTCTTTATCAATTAATAATTCTCGTCTAAATGCATCAAGCGCAACATCTTGAGTGGCGGAAAATAGCGCAATAATAAAGCAGGTAATCGCAATTAACCAGATGTTTAACTTAGGCGAAAAAAATCCCAATATTGCGATTGATAAAGTGAGTACAATTTGGCAACCCAGCATCCAACCGCGGCGTCGCCCTAAATTAAACGGTGAAATATTATCCATAAATGGCGACCAGATAAATTTCAAAATATAAGGAATTTGCGTTAACGAAAAAGCACCAATTGTTTTTATATTTACACCATCGCTTATTAACCAAGCAGGTAATAGTTGTAATAATAAATAAAAAGGAAGACCAGAAGCAAAACCCGTAAAAATGCAGATTAGCATCTTGGTGTTAAAAATTGTTTTCAAAAGTGAATTTTGCGCATTATTCATTATCTATCTTTATTGTTAGTTTTTAGCAAAGTGCTATCATAGCATATAACCTATAAAAATAATTTGATAAGTGAAGGTAAACACTGTTACCTAAAGTGATATTGCCAACATAACAAATTCATACGCAATATTTTTTTGAAAGCTAAAAGTCTTTTTTGTTAAAAATTGTAAAGGCTATGTGTTGTGTTTCAGTATAAAAATTGTTTGAGTATAAAGATTAACGCCAACAACCAGTAAAAAATAACTAATTACCATTAAGAGGGGTTTAGTAATATGAAAAGTTCAATTAAAGTCGCTGTCTTTAGTAGCAAGCATTACGATAAAGAACACTTAGAAATGGCAAACAAAAAGTTTGGTTTTGATATTGAATATTATGAACATAAACTCAGTCATAAAACGGCTGTTACAGCTCAAGGGTATGATGCTGTTTGTGCATTTGTTAATGACGAAGTCGATAAAAAAGTACTACAAAAATTAGCCAGTTATGGCATTAAAATTTTAGCACTTCGTTGTGCTGGTTTTGATAATGTTGATTTAGCAGAAGCTGAAAAATTGGGAATTACTGTAGTGCGAGTGCCTGCTTATTCGCCAGAAGCCGTTGCAGAGCATGCAGTGGCTTTAATGATGACGCTAAATAGAAGAACGCATAAAGCCTATCAACGCACTCGTGATGCTAACTTTTCGTTAGATGGGTTAACTGGCTTTAATATGCACAATCGTACTGCTGGCGTTATTGGTACCGGCAAAATTGGTCAAGCGGTTATTCGTATATTGAAAGGTTTTGGTATGCATATTCTTGCTTATGATCCTTATCCTAATGATATTGTGGTTGAACTAGGGGCGCAATATGTTGAATTAGATGAGCTATATGCCAAGTCAGATGTGATCACATTACATTGTCCAATGACACCAGAAAATTATCATTTATTAAATAAAGATTCATTCCAAAAGATGAAAAATGGCGTGATGATTATCAATACCAGCCGTGGAGCATTACTTGATGCAACAGCTGCTATTGAAGCATTAAAACAAACCAAAATTGGTGCTTTGGGCATGGATGTTTATGAAAATGAACGTGATCTATTTTTTGAAGACAAATCAAATGATGTCATTTTAGATGATGTATTCCGTCGTTTGTCTTCTTGCCATAATGTTATTTTTACAGGTCATCAAGCCTTTTTGACGCAAGAAGCATTGTTGAATATTTCTGACACCACTTTGAGCAATATTAAGCAAGTTGCGGAAGGTAAATCATGCTCAAATATTGTTAAATAATAAGAAATCCCTTATGATGTTGTCGATTTTTTAATTACTTAAGATATGGATTTTTTTATGCGCCGTATTATCGTTTGTCTTAATTTAATTTTATTGCTTGTAGCTTGTAGCAGTAATAGATCTTCAACATCGCCAATGAAAGAACACCGTGGGCATGCAAATGTCAAAGGCGGTGTTTATCTCGAAAAAGATCACAATCCATCTAAAACCGCAAGTCCGTCATTAGAAATAGATAAAGAAAAATTTATCGATAGAATGGTGAGCAAGCATGGTTTTAACCGTCAACAGCTTCGCAATGTGCTTGCTCAGACCAATAAACTTGATTGGGTAATTAATTTAATGGATAAACAAGCACCAAAATCAGGGCCTGCAACAGGACCAAATGGTGCTTGGATTCGTTATAAAAATAAATTTATTACGGCAAGCAACCTCCCTCGTGGTGTCGAATTTTGGAACCAATACGAAAAAGAGTTAAAGCGTGCTTATACCGAATATGGTGTTCCACCTGAAATTATTGTTGGCATTATCGGTGTCGAAACAGGTTGGGGTAGAGTAATGGGTAAAACGAAAATTATTGATGCGCTATCAACGCTTGCCTTTTACTATCCAAGGCGTGCACAATATTTTTCTAACGAATTAGAAGACTTTTTGGTGATGTGCCGTGATGAAAGCGTTGATCCGTTTGATTTAAGTGGATCATTTGCTGGCGCAATGGGATATGGTCAATTTATGCCGTCAGCGTTTAGACGTCATGCCGTTGACTTTAACCATGATGGTCATGTTGATTTGTGGGATCCAGTTGATGCTATCGGTAGTGTTGCAAACTACTTTAAGTCATATGGTTGGCAACGAGGTAAGAAAGTGGCGGTAATGGCTGATGGTCAGGCTCCATCACTTAACTCAGGTTTTAGCACTAAATACTCAATTGAAACGCTTGCAAAAGCTGGCTTGAAACCACAAGGCTCACTAGATGGTCATACTCAGGTGAGTCTATTGCGCCTTGATATGGGTGATCGTTACCAATTTTGGTATGGCTTACCGAATTTTTATACCATAACCCGCTATAACCATAGCATGCATTATGCCATGGCAGTTTGGCAATTGGGACTTGCAGTTAAAGAAGCAAGATAACTATCGAATATTTAATATCAAATTTTATTAGGTCGTTGTTATGCGACCTTTTTTATATCTGCCAATAATATTTAAGAAATAATCAGTTTTATTGCAAGTAATAATAAAAATACACCAAAAAACTTGATCAGCTTTTTTATTGATAATTTTTGTGCAATTTGTGCCCCCACTTTTGCCATAGGAATGCTCGCCAGCATAATAGTTAATGCCGCAGGTAAATAAATAAAGCCTAAGCAATATTGGGGTAATTGTGGGGTATGCCAACCCGCAATGATGTAGCCAACTGTACCACCGATAGCAACGGGTAAAGTGAAAGCAGCCGATGTTCCAATTGCTTTTCGCATATCTATGCCACATTTTTGTAAAAATGGTACAACTAAAACACCACCACCCACGCCGACAAGTGCAGCAAAAATGCCAATTAAGGTTCCTGCAAATATAAAAATGCTGTTATTAATAGAAATATTTTTACTAGTATGATTTTGTGAAACTTTACTCGCTTGTAAAATAAATTGGCCACTAACATAAATAAGAAAAATGATAAATATCCATTTTAACCAAACCCCTGGAATATAAGGCGTCATATACGAACCACCTAAAGTGCCTATGATACAACCTAAAACCATTTTTCTAAGGATATTCCATTGAATATTATTGTTTTTATTATAAATATAGCTTGAAGATAAACTTGTGCCAATGATGGTTGCTAATGAGGTTGCAATCGCGATATGGTTAACCCAAGCATTACCTAGATTAAAATAATTTAAGGTAAAGATTAAGGAGGGCACTATTAATGCACCACCGCCAACACCAAACATACCAGCTAATAATCCCGCAACAGCGCCTATAGAAAGGAATATAATAAATTCAAGAATCATGTTTAATCCTTAAGGTATGGTAACACTAATAACCCATCTTTTTTGTTAAGTAAAAATTAAAATTAGATAATTGATTTTACTGATCCACCGTTTAATATCATTATCAGGTTTGATTGCAAAATAGTAAATTAAAAGATGACAAGATGGCTAAAAAATCTTATGTTATTTAGCAGATGGTAACGAATAAAAGTTTGAAAATAAATTGGCGGGAGTGAATAATGAAAGATCGTTTAAAGTGGATTGATGATTTTGGTTTTTTAGGCGAAACAGCCAGTGGACACTCGTTAGTTATGGATGGTGGTATTGAACATGGAGGGCGTAATCGCGGTGCTCGCCCTATGGAGCTTTTGTTACATGGTGCAGCAGGTTGTATGGCTTATGATATTATCGCTATTTTAAAAAATAATAAAAAAGATATTCGCGATCTTTGGATAGAAATTGATAAAACTCAAGCAGAATCTTCACCAAAAGTCTATACATCTATTAATTTCCATATTGTGATTACAGGTATCAATATAGATGATCAAGCAGTAGAAAGAGCAGTGAAGCTTGCTTCAGAAAAATACTGTAGTGCCTCTATCATGCTAGGGAAAACCGCAAAAATGTCTTATACCTATGAGGTTAGGGAATATCATTAAAGTCTATTCTTATAACGAATAATTATAATCTAATAACAACCTGATCTTAGTGTGTTTTGCATTAATCATTTAACATTTTATTAGTCAGTGTAATAAGAGAGTGGTTATGCAACAGTTAAGTAAAACTATGCGATTTCGGGATATGGTTATTCTGGGATTGCTTTTTATTGGCCCAGCGGCACCAATAGGATTATTTGGTGTTTTAGATGCAATCAGTGATGGTGCAGTTGTTTTAGTATATATTGTAGCAACTTTAGTAATGGCATTTACCGCATTTTCTTATGCTAGAATGGCAAATGCTTTACCCCATGCAGGAGCGGTTTATGCTTATTGTTCGATTGGCATTCATGCTAATGTGGGATTTTTAGTCGGCTGGTTGTTATTGCTTGATTATATGTTTATTCCTGCTGTTGCTTACTTATTTAGCGGTATTTCGTTCAATGCCTTAATTCCTGAAGTACCTGTATGGGTATGGACTTGCTTGGCGGTTGTATTAACTACCACGTTGAATTTAATTGGCATCAAAAAATCGGCGAAAATTACATTAATTATCTTACTATTTGAAATTATTGTATTGTTTGCTGTGCTATTTGTTGCTATTTGGCTAATAGCAACTAGTGATATTAGTCGAGATTGGTTGAAACCTTTTTGGGGCGGTGATTTATTTAGCTGGGCTAATCTGTTTAATGCTGTATCTATTGCGGTGCTCTCTTATTTGGGATTTGATGCTATTGCAACTTTTTCTGAAGAAAACGGTGGTTCCCATAATTTAGTGAGTAAAGCAATTATGAGTTGTTTAATTTTAGCAGGTTGCCTATTTGTAATTCAAATTTATGTTGGTGCTTTACTTAATCCTTATAATTCAGCATATTTGCGTAGTCATCCTGAACTACAGGGTAAAGCTTACTATAATATTGTTAATCAAGAAATTAACTTATACCTAGGATGGGCGCTAAGTTTGATGAAAGCCATTGGTGCATCATTTGCTGCAATGGTTGGGCAAGCTGCCGCAAGTCGTCTTTTATTCAGTATGGGGCGCGATAAGCGTTTACCTTCATTTTTTGCTAAAGTGGGTAAAAAAAGTGGCGTGCCAGCAATGGCTATTTTATGCTCTGCGCTATTTAATTTATGTTTAGTTGTTATTGTTGCCAATCATGATAAAGGATTAGCAACTCTAGTGTCATTTGTTGATATTGGTGCGTTAACGGCATTTATTATGTTACATTTATCTGTAATCGGCTACTTTAAGTTTAAAAAACGTTCAAAGGGTTGGCGTTCTTGGGTTTTAAATATCTTTATGCCTATTATTGGCATTATAGTGTTATTACCTGTATTACTACATATTGATAATGATGCAAAAATTGTCGGTGTAATTTGGTTAGCAATTGGTATGATTATTCTCTATTTAAACAAAGAGCAGGCTCAATTAGTTTGCTTAGAAAAACATGAATAATAAACTTAATACATTTATTGAAGATTTATTGCATCTTAATTAAGATGACAGTATTTTCCTATTTTCCACAGGCGTTATAATAAAATGCTATCAGAAATATTACGTGGTGCGTTAATTTCCGCTAGCCTAATCATTGCTATTGGTGCACAAAATTTATTTGTTCTCAAACAGGGAATATTAAAAAACCATATTTTCTATGTGTCGGCAATTTGTTTTATTTGTGATATTGTATTAATGTCGATTGGCATTCTAGGGGTGGGCTCTTTCATTAGTTGTAATCCTTTAATCACAAATCTGCTAGCAATAATGGGGGTGTTTTTTTTAATTTGGTATGGTTTTAGTGCGTTTAAAAGTGCAATTAAAGGCACAAGCAATATGCAAATAGAATCTCAAAATGTGAATAATAGCCGTTTAATCAAGGTGGTAGTTGCAACGTTAGCGGTCACTTTGCTTAACCCACATGTATATTTAGATACGGTTGTGATTGTTGGGGGAATAGCTGGCACATTAAATAGTGAACAAAAACTGGCATTTTTGATTGGCGCTGTTTGTGTCTCTTTTGTATGGTTCTTTGGTATTGGTTATGGTGCAAGATTGTTAGCGCCATTATTTAAACAAAAAAAGATGTGGATAATATTAGATTGTCTAGTTGGCACTGTCATGTTGTACATCGCTTATCGGCTAGTTTTTTATGTCGTTTATAACAATTAAAGCTAGAACAGTAAATAGGCTATAGCCTATATGATTCAAAGAGCGTTCGGCCTATTAATAAACATCCTTACTTTGCTCATCAAACATCCATTTAAGATCTTTAAATAATAAAGGCTCTTTTGGGCATTTTTATCTCCCCCTTGAGAGCAATTATCAAATAATATTATGAAATAATAATGTGACTATTATCACAATTACATGTATTTGTTAAATTATAAGATATCTTCTTTATATAATTAGTGCTAGCTTACATAGTATAAATTTGGATTGTTACTGTACAGCTAATTGTCTATACAGGCAAAACCTAAACATTTTGGTTAATAAAGTGTTTAGGTTTTTTTATATAAGGGTTTTGTTTTATATAAAGGAAAGTTGAAGCGTATGGATTAGTTATAGCGTAGATATAAGATGGTTTATTACTGTTTATTCAATTCAGTTATTTTATAAATTTACTATTAATAAATGCGTAATAGATCACTTAAGGAGAAAACAATGAAAAGTAATATTTTAAAACTAACACTATTAATTAGTGCGGTTCTTACCACAAGTCCATTATTTGCTATTGACCAAGTCAAAATTGAAAGCAATCAATTAAAAAAAATAACTGTGGATGGTCTTGAGTTTAAAGATATGGATAAAAATGGAAAATTAACTCCATATGAAGATTGGCGTTTATCGCCACAGCAACGAGCACAGGATTTGCTTTCAAGAATGTCATTAGAAGAGAAAGCTGGGATAATGATGCATGGCAATGCGCCAAGTGTAAATAATGAAATAGGGCGTGGTGATAAATATGATTTTAAAAAGCTGACTGTTTTGATTCTGAAAGATAAAGTTAATAGCTTTATAACCAGATTAGAAGTTAATCCTAAAGATTTTGCGGAGCAGAATAATCAGTTACAAAAAATAGCTGAATCTTCTCGTTTATCCATTCCATTGACAATAAGTGTTGATCCTAGAAATACGTTTTATTATGGTAATGAGTTAGGTATAAAAAGTGGTTTTAGTCAGTGGCCTGGAACATTAGGCATGGCGGCTATTGGTCGTGAAAAAGATATCAATGAATATGGCGATATTATCCGTCAAGAATACCGTTCATTAGGTGTAACGCAAGCCTTGTCACCCATGGCCGATTTAGGTACAGAACCGCGTTGGGCTAGATTTGAGGGGACATTTGGTGAAAATCCTGAGTTAAGCAAAAAAATGGTTCGTGGTTATATATCTGGAATACAAAATGGTAGTACAGGTCTAAATTCGCAAAGTGTCGCTGCCGTTGTGAAACACTGGGTGGGATATGGTGCTGCCGAAAATGGATTTGATAGTCATAGTGCTTATGGTAAATATGCGCTTTTTACCCATAAAGATAGCTTAAAAGAACATATTATTCCATTTACAGGCGCTTTTGAGGTAAATGTTGCAGGTGTCATGCCAACTTATTCTATATTGAAAAATGCTCAGCTAGGTGATCATAAATTTGATGCTGTTGGCGGTGGGTTTAATTCATTTTTATTGCAAGATCTATTACGTAATACTTATCAGTTTAAAGGTGTTGTTATAAGTGATTGGAGTATTACTAATGATTGTAATGATGTTTGTGTTAATGGAACAGCTTCGGGAATTAAACCGAAAGTTGAAGGCATGCCATGGGGAGTTGAGGATCTTACTAAAGAGCAACGCTTTATTAAAGCTTTTCATGCTGGCATTCAACAGTTTGGCGGGGTTAGCGATAGTTCAATTATTGTAACTGCTGTTAAGAATAAAAAAATTGCCGAAAAAAATATCGATAAAGCCGTTTTAGCGATTTTGATTCAAAAATTTTCTCTAGGTCAATTTGAAACACCATATGTAGATCCAAACAAAACAAGTATTGTTGGCAACAAAGATTTTCAAAAGATGGCGAGTCAGGCCCAATATAATTCTTTGGTATTACTTGAAAATATACAAAAAACATTACCATTAAACGCCAATAACAAAATCTATTTATATGGATTTTTACCAAATGCTAAAAATCTGTTAAAGAATAAAGTGAATATTGTTGATAAATTAGAGCAAGCTGATGTGGTTGTTGCCCGAATAAATGCACCTTATGAGCAAAATCATAAAGGTTACTTTTTTGGCTTAGAGCATCATGAGGGATCTTTAGCATTTCCTCCTAACGATAAAGATATTGAATTTATTGCGCAAGCAAGTAAAACGCATCCTGTTGTTGTTACTGTTTATTTAGATAGGCCAGCAATTGTCACTCCATTAAAACAATACGCTAGTGCTGTTATTGCTAATTTTGGGGTAAATGATGAAGTATTGTTTGATAGATTATTTGGTGACAAACCTTACGTAGCTAAAATACCATTTTCACTACCAGACTCAATGGATAGCGTACAGCAACAATCTTCAGATCTGCCTAATGATATGAAAGCACTCTATCCGCTTGGTTATGGTTTAACGCAGTGAGGGATAACGCATTGGCTTTATAAATTATTTTTGTAAATTATTTTGTGTGTTTGCCTGTTTTTAACGCATTCTAATGCACAAAGAAAGCCAATAAACATGGGTGAAAAAAGATTAATAGGCTTGATAATAGAATTAGCGAAGATATTAAAACTAACATATTAAAAATTAAGACGATTTGGGTAATTTTGAATAAATTAAATCATCAAAATTACCCTCAATGCAGAAATAGGGTAATTAATAATGTTGCCGATACAAAGTTATTTTCCCCATCCACAACTCATTTATATCATTGCTCGTTTAAATAAAAAAGTTATTTATTAGCAATACAATAAGGCCTGAAAAATTCGTTTGGGAATAATCATAATCAAAGAATATTTTTTACATATTTACAAGCATCTTTATGGTTATTTTTACAAGCTTGCTGAAAATAATATTTTGCTTTGTAAATATCTTGTGCAACTCCTTGGCCATTTTGATACATGATACCTAAATAGTATTGAGCATCCGCATAATTTTGTTGCGCGGAAAGCCGAAACCACTCTAATGCTTTACTGTAATCTTTTGCAAACCATGACCCTTGATAATATAACCAGCCTAAGCTACATTGCGCATCTGGATTGCCAGATTCCGCAGCTTCAGTATCTAACTCAACGCCTTTGGCAAAATCTTTTTTTAACCCACCCAATCCATTGTAATACATATTAGCTAAATTATGTTTTGCCATCATATTGCCTTTTTGGGCAGCTTGCTCATAAAGTTTTCTGGCTGTCGTGTAGCTTTTTTTTACAGCAGTTCCGTTATAATAGAAAACGCCTAGATTATTGAGTGCCTCTTTATTACCTTGTTTTGCTGCTTTTTCATACCACTCTTTGGCTTTAAAATAATTTTGACTGATACTGTTATCATTTAAATTTTGTTCAATTCCTTTACGATAATGTTTTTTTTCTGCAAATTCGTAAAGTGTCCCCATATTATATTGACCTAGAGCATTACCATTCAATGCTGCTTTTTCATATAACTCTTTTCCTTTTAGTAAATTTTGCTCTACACCTTGACCTGTAGCATACATATAGCCTAAAGCTACTTGGGCATCAGAGTGATTTTGATTAACTGCTTTTTGATACCATTCAATAGCTTTTGCATAATCTTGTTTAACACCTAGGCCATAGTTATACATATAACCTAAATTGTATTGTGCTTGAGCGTTATTTTGTTCAGTCGCTTTTTTATATTCAACATTAAAATTGTATTTTGTATTTAGTTGTGCAAAAACTGAAATGTTTACAGATATTAATAAGCAAATTATCAATGTTAATTTTTTCATTTATCTGCCTGTGTTAGTTGGGGAAATATTATTTTTATTAAAGGATCTTTTTTATTTATTTGCAAGCTTATTTATGATTATTTAATAAGCATAAATATCTTTTTTATCTTTATCTGATTACATGTCGATTTATTTTAATGTGCAGACATGTTCATTTATTATTGCTGTCTAGTTTTCAAGTTTACGTGATGGAACGTGAGGGTAAAGGATTGGATTCTACCATATAGAAACAAGCACCAAAAAGAATCATAATATTTTTTATTCGGATGTAATGAGAAGACCTATAGTGTAGAAGAATTCAAAAATAACAAAGAATTACCAGATAAATATCGTAAAATGTGCCAGAACGGTGAAATAGATGGGGATAGTTTAAATTGTGAAAATTCTTTCCAAGCAATTTTAAGTTTAAGCACGTCAGCTAGCAACCCTCACGCACGGAATTAATTTAACTAAGAAGCTACATTGTGGCTTTTAATATTCTTTGTGATGACGCATTTATAATAAATTGATTTTTCTTATTTATTATAAACATGTCGCCATTTTGAATAGTAATCTTATTTCTTGGCAAAGTTACCTTTGAAAACAATTTCTGATTTACTTAGGTTAGCTGTAAATGATTTTTTAATAAAACACAATAAAACTTAATCTAATATTAACCAACGATTGTAAGGAATTTATATGAAAAAAATACTAATATTGATTACTGCCATGTTCTTATTTGGATGTAATGAGAAAACCTATACGGTTGACGATTTCAAAAATAATAAAGAACTACTAGATGAATACCGTAAAAAATGTGAGAACGGTGAAATTGATGCGATAGTTTGAATTGCCAGAACTCTCACAAAGCAATTTTTTCCAAAAATAGAGTTGGTAATGCAAGTTGGAATTAATATAGTGATCCACTGATTTTAAAATTCTATCTGTGATAAGTTTATAGTCTTAATTTTATTATTATTAATTATTAACTTATCATCTTGCGTTATAATCTTATCTCCTTTTTCTGCTTTATTGTCATTTAAAAATAGATTAATCTGTTTCGATAAAATTATTTTTTTCGGTACTGTTGTCATCAACTAATTTGGCAAATTCTGACTGCTTACCATTTATTTGAAATTGATAATTAGCGCGTCAATAACCTGGTTCTTTCTCAATATCACTTTGGTTATCTGTTGCATAGGAAAACGTTGCATTAACTTCTTATAACTTATAAGTTAACATTAAATCAATACGTTGCTATTATTTGTTTTGAGTCACATTTGGTTTTAGTCACAACCGCAATCATTATCACTAGCTTGTTTTTTCTTGGCTTGTTGTTTGGCTACAATGGCATTGACCTTTTTTGTTACAACAATTAAGTGATCTTTTGCATCAGAATAGTTTTGTTCTGCAGCCTTAGCAAACCATTGTTTTGCTTTAAAATAGTTCTTTTTTACACCTGTGCCTTGGTAGTAGAGCATGGCTAATGTATATTGGGCAATTGCATCCCCTTTTTTAGCTGCTTTTGTATCCCACTCAATTCCTTTTGAATAGTTTTGTTTTGTGCCTTGCCCGTTAAAGTGCAATAAAGCTAAGCTATGTTGAGCGGCAATATTGCCTTGATTGGCTGCTTTTTCAAACCATTCTTTTGCTTTAATATAGTCAGGCTGTGTTTCTGATTGCTGTTCGAATCCATTTTCGATACCTTTAAATTGGCGTTTTTTAGCATATGAACCATCGGCATACATAAGGCCTACGTGGTACTGCGCTTCAGCATCATTTTGTTCTGTTGCTTTTTGATACTCTTGATTAAAATCAAACATAGTTTGTTGATCGGCATTTGCCGCAACACTAAAACATAAAACTAGTGATAACGTAGCAAAAAACTTTAGCATACAACTTCCTTCAAAAATAAATACCGAGTATTTTATCGTATTTATTTGTTTAGTATAGCTTAATTAGTTTGTTTCAACCTTAATCGCGATCGTAAAAGAAGTATAATATTGTTATTTATTCAATAATACACTGTAATTAACCATGACTTTTTAGCTTAGGGAATGAGTATTGATTAGATTTTGAAGCAAAAATAGTAAATTTTTATCTTAACTATTCAGAATGTTGTGAGTTTTATTCGTTTAAGGCAGCACTATCAATTATAACAGTTTATTTTAAATAAATTTGCTAAATACTAGCTAGTATTTCTATTACTTTTCTTATTTTATATTAGGTAATGTCTACCTGCTGAGTGCCAATATGATGAAATGGTGGGTCGTGAGCGATTCGAACGCTCGACCAACGGATTAAAAGTCCGCTGCTCTACCGACTGAGCTAACGACCCATCTAAAGATGGTGGGTGATACCGGGTTCGAACCAGTGACCCCCTCCTTGTAAGGGAGGTGCTCTCCCAACTGAGCTAATCACCCCACGTGTTTCATTATAGAAACGTCACGGTAAAGATTGGTGGGTGATACCGGGTTCGAACCAGTGACCCCCTCCTTGTAAGGGAGGTGCTCTCCCAACTGAGCTAATCACCCTTACCGTGTGGGTGTGCATTATAAGGCACGCCTTATTTCAGTCAACCTTTTTTTTTAAATTTCTCTAAAATTTGCTTCGTTCGATTTAATTTTAAACATTTTTTGGGTGATAGTTCGCAAAAATACCTTTTATCCATTCTTATTTTAAAAAGGGCAATTAGGATTAAGCCATGTTGTTAGCAAAAATTAAAAGATAGTCCATCATGCTTTTTAATAAAAAACGCATCATTATTTATGTCGAACCTACTATTTTACGTTATAGGATAGTGAGCGCAGTTAAGCAACACACTACATCAAATGCTAGCGAAGATCTAATTGTATGGAATTATCAAAATGAGGCTGATTTAGCGGTTTTCATTGATGATCTACAAAAAAAATTTTCTGCTCGTACTGAATTTGAGCTCAATTTGGACATTAATTTAACCCAAATGCAACAACTAGCTTTGCCTGATGTAAAGCTCAAATTCAATGAATTGAGTTTATATGTTGAAGCTAACATCCATAAATTATTTCAATTACCAGCTAAAAGTGTGTTTTTTGATTTCGCTTATTCAACTGAACAAAAAAAGCAAATTACAGTGGTGATAGCTGAACGTCATTATATTGAAAATTGGATTAATCTTTTTAATAAGTATGGATTGTTATTAACGTTTGTAGGGTGTGGGTTTGAAAATACTAAAATTAATTTTTTACCTTGGCGGCAAGAGAAGCAAACAAAGCAACAACGGCAACTGATATTCGTGGCAACTAGTGTTATTGGTGTAATCGGTTGTTTGCTCTGTTATTTGTGGATGCAAGCTCAAAACGAGCTACAAACTTATGATGAAAAACGCTTGCAACAACAAGGTATAACACAAAAGCTAACTGAAGAGCTAATGCATGATTTGCCTAATCCATCATTAAGTCAAAAACAAATTCAGCAATCTTTAGTATTGCTTTCACAGCAGTTGCCTTCTGTAATCTGGCTTGATTGTTTTTATTATGAGCCACAAAAAGTAAAGATTGAAGGGCAAAGCTTTAGTTATGTTGAGCTAACTAAATTTAATCAAAGTTTGTTAACGCTAAAAAATATAAGTAACAGTCAAGTTAAAACAATCTTATCCAATAAAAATCATTTATTTTTTGAAATGGAAATAATGCTTAGTGAATAGTGATTTTTTTGAACGCCCAATTTGGCAACAATATATGCTTTGTGTTTTATTTGGTTTGGTGTTTTTTGTAATCGTTTATCTGTTGTTTATTAAAGATATTCGGCAACAAGCACAGCTAGCAGTCGAGTCATATCAGCAAATAGTTATTGAAAATGAGCAATTACAAGCAAAAGCTAGCCGTTATCAGGCAAGTAAAAATAGTTTATATAGTTTGATATCAGATAGGGAATTCGCATTGGCGATCGAGCAAAATCATCTTTCATTAGTATCTTTTAAGCATTATCAAACAGATAAAACAGCTAATTGGGATATTGAGTTAGAGGGGCAGTTTTTTGATTTTATTAATTTTATTTCATCATTAACCGATGATTTTTACTATCTTGATTTTAAAAATCTTAAAATCAGCAAGCAAGATCAACAGTTACAAATAATGTTTACTTTATTGTTTGAAAAGGATCATCAATGAAGCCCTATCTTTATAAATGTATTGTTTTATTTTGTGCTATCTGTTTTGAGTTAAAAGCTAATATCCTGTTGGAAAGCGATCCTTTTCAACAACATTACCGAGTTTCTTGTAGTGAACAAACAGCATTACTACTTGAGCAAATTCAAGCTTGGCATTTTAGAGGGTTTATGAAACAAATTGATCAGAATTATCAACAAATTTGGTTAGCCTCTGATAATCATTGGCTAGCAATAACTGATAATACAGTGCCAAATGTTTTGTTTCCTTGGTATGTACAATCTTCACTAAACGATAAAATAATATGGCAAGCAGATTTACCTGATTATTGCCATAATATTGTATTATGGACGATGTTGCTAAATGAGTAATAAAATTGCCGAAAACCAAAAATATCAAGATTTACAATTGGTTATTTACATATTAACTAAGGTTAAAAGCCGTTTGCTGATAGTATTTATATTTTTAGCAACCAACACAAATGTTAGTAATGCCAATATATTTCTATCATCAAACGCTGATCAGCAAAAAAATATTTCAATGGCATTTTATCAAACGGATATTGCAATTATCTTGCAAGCGTTAGCCGATAGTAAACAAATGAACCTGGTTATGTCAGAAGATATATCAATTAAACAGACCATTAAACTTAATAATGTTGATTGGTATAAAGCGCTAAAAATCATATTAGATTCAGCGAATTTACAAGCAGAAATTGATGATAATATTTTGCTTATTTCTAAAGCGATAGATCCTGAAATTTTATTGCAAAAACAACAATCAGAACAAAGAGAAAAAGAATTAAACCAACCTATTAGTTCTTTATTTATAGCTGTTAATTATGCAGATCCAACAACTTTAATTGAAATGATTCAACAGCAAGATTTGTTATCACCACGAGGTCGGGTTACATTTGATAAACGGACCAATTCTCTCGTTATTGCTGATGTACCAAAACAATTTGCAAATATCAAAAAATTAGTTAAAACACTGGATAAACCGATGCCCCAAGTTCATATCTCAGCGCATATTGTTACCATGAGTGATGAAAGTATGTCAGAACTAGGTATTAAATGGGGTTATGAAGGGTCTTCATCGCAATTATTAGATAAGTTTGATGTTGGGCTTGGCGTCAGCCATTCAACCTCTACAGTTGGTTTTAATTTAGCTAAACTATCGGGGCATTTACTCAATTTAGAGTTGTCAGCGCTTGAATCTGAGAATCAACTTGAGATTATAGCCAGCCCTAATTTACTTACAGCTAATCAAAATATGGCGTCAATAAAACAAGGTACAGAAATTCCTTACGAGGTTTCTAGCGGTAGTAATGGTGCTACTTCAATTGAATTCAAGCATGCTGTTTTGGGGTTAGAAGTGACACCTAAAATATTATCTGATGAGCTGATGGTTTTAGATTTGTATATCACGCAAAATACGGCTGGGCGTTCAATAAAACGTAGTGATAACGGTGAAGTATTAGCTATTGATACGCAAGAAATTAAAACACAAGTTCAGATAAAAAATGGAGAAACCGTTGTATTAGGCGGTATAGTTCAACAAGTTAATACTAAAAATAAGCAAAAAGTGCCTAGTGCTGGGGACATACCATTAATTGGTCGCTTATTTAAACACAATAGTAACAAACAACAAAAACGTGAGCTGGTTATTTTTATTACACCACAATTGGTTGAGTAAATGTCAATGGAGTTGTATTATATTTTAACTTGTTTTAGCTTTGGCTTTGATAAGTAATTATTGTTTTAAAGTCTATAATTTTAGTCGTTATTATTACCATTTATTATAAAAGTAGAGAATATTATGCATGTTGTTGCTTCTGATCTAGACGGTACTTTATTAACACCTGAACATAGCTTATCGCCTTATACCAAACAAGTCCTTCAAGCGCTTCGTAAAAAAGGTATCCATTTTGTTTTTGCAACTGGTCGGCACCACATTGATGTTGCCCAAATGCGGGAAAATATGGAAATTGATGCTTTTATGATTACTTCTAACGGTGCGAGAGTGCATGATAGTGCGGGCAATTTAGTTTTTAGCCAAAGTATTGAGCCATCGCTTGCTTGTGAAATAGCTAAAATGAGTATGGATGACCCTTTAGTTTATACTCATTTATATCGTGGTGATCATTGGTTAATCAATAAAGAAGATACATTTTCATTAGAATTTTACCAAGACACCCAGTTTACTTATCAGTTATTTAACCCACTTGATTTTGATACTAATGATATTGCTAAAATTTATTTTACTACTACTGACGATGCGCTTTACCCACATTTGGTTCAGTTAAAAAATCGGTTAGAAGCAAAATTCGGTAATAAAATTAGCATTGCCTTTTCAACATTAAATTGCCTTGAAGTAATGGCTGAAAATGTGTCTAAAGGTAGTGCATTGAAAAAGGTTGTTGAAAAACTAGGCTACAGTTTACAAGACAGTATTGCTTTTGGTGATGGCATGAATGACTACGAAATGCTAAAAGCTGCCGGTAAAGGTTGCATAATGCAAAATGGCAGTGCTGAGCTAAAGGCATTGTTACCAAAATTAGAGGTTATTGGATCAAATGCTGAAGAGGCAGTACCACATTACCTAAGTAAATTATTTTTATAATGATCAGATTCAAAAAATGAATATAATTTTTGATAAAGAACTCAATACATTAGGACTGCGCTGTCCTGAACCGATTATGTTAATCAGGAAAGCAATTCGAGATCTGGCTATCGGGCAAGTCCTTTATGTGATTGCCGATGATTTGGCGACGACCCGTGATGTTCCTAGTTTTTGTCGCCATATGGAGCACCAATTGCTGTCATCACAAATAGAGTCTCAACCTTATCAGTACTGGATTAAAAAATCACATTAGTTAAACTGCTATTTTGATGAAAAATTTTATAAAAAAAGTACGTGAGTTAAGTTAGATCAACTTGTTTTAGGTAAAAACGTAATGTACGCCAATCATTGGCTTGAAGATTATCGGCCATTAACAAAAGTGTACAGTGCTTACCGTCATGTCTGGATTTTAAATTCAGGATAATAACATAGCGGAATATAAGCGGTGTATGCATTAAATACCAGCGCTGTTTATGCCAATAGATTTGATTGATAGCGTGAAATAACGCAAATTCACCTTTAATTGTTTTGAAATAACATAGGCTATGCCACCATTGAATTATTAATAAGATTAGAATAATAAAGGTATAAGTATCTAAGGATGTATTAGCAAACATGACTAGACAAAGCATCATAAGTATTGAATAAAACAGAGTTGAAATCATTAATTGTAGCTTGGATATGTTAAGTTTTATGCTCCACATAATGTAAGATGTATTTGGTTAAAATAGAATTATTTCAGGATTTCTTTAAAAATTGCTTAAAATAATGCTAAAGATGGGAGATAATGCACACAATTTTAGTGTGTTTTAATGGGTGAGCGATCAATCATTAGCATTTTCTTTTAATGTCAATGTGAAGATCCTTATCGAAAGATAGGTTGAGTAAATTTGGCGCAGAGATAACTCTGATGCCATTATTTTTGCCTTAAAAATTTAGATAGGAAAGATTTGTGATATTAATTAAAGTGTTAAAATTTCTTCTAAAATTATTCATCGGTTTATTTCTTTGTGGCTTGGTTATTGGTATTGCTGGTTATGCTTATTATTCTAAAGACCTTCCGGACGTTACAACATTAAAAGATGTTCGATTACAAACGCCAATGCAAGTATTAAGTAAAGATGGCGAGCTAATCGCTACCTTTGGTGAACGTCGTAGAACCCCATTAAAATATAACGAAATTCCACCAATTGTGGTTAATGCCGTTATAGCAACCGAAGACGCTCGTTTTCATGAACATTTTGGTATCGACCCAATTGGTATTGCTCGAGCGATGTATATTGGTTTAAAACATAAAGGGTTTTCTCAAGGTGGTAGTACAATCACTCAGCAAGTCGCAAAAAACTTTTTCTTAACTCCTGAAAAAAGTATAACCCGTAAAGCTAAAGAAATAATTTTGGCTATTCGTATGGAAAAAGAGTTATCGAAAGAAGAAATCATGGCACTGTACCTTAATATGATTAATTTTGGTTCTAGAGCATATGGTGTTGCAGCGGCATCTTATACATTTTTTGGTAAAACACCAGAACAGTTAACCATTGATGAAGCTGCTCTATTAGCAGGCTTACCAAACGCGCCATCTGCGTTTAACCCTATTTCACACCCTGATCGTGCATTGGCTAGACGTAATTGGGTGTTAGGTCGTATGTTAGATCAATCCTATATCACTCAAGCTGAATATAATGAAGCGATTACAAAGCCTTTAGGAGCAAGTTATCACTCACCACAAATTGAATTTTCTGCTCCTTATGTAGCTGAAATGGCGCGCCAATTTATGTACGATAAGTTTGGTGAAAATGCTTATACGGACGGCTATAAAGTCTATACGACTATCTCGAAAACAGATCAAATAGCGGCTACTGAATCAGTACAAAAACATATTATTGATTATGATATCAGGCATGGTTATCGAGGTGCTGAAAAAGTATTATGGAAGCAAAATGAAACGCCATGGAATTCGGAGCAAATTCAACAAACTCTTGATAAATATATTTGTTATAGCGGTATGTGCCCAGCGGTTGTCATGACTTCATCAGATAAAGAAGCAACGGCCGTATTATCTGATAAAAGTAATATTACTATTACATATCAAAATATGAAATGGGCTCGGCCATTTATTAGTGATACTCGGCAAGGGGCATTTCCTAAAAAGGTGTCTGACACGCTAACAGCTGGACAACTAATTTGGGTGAAAAAATCTGCTGATAATTGGGAGTTAGCACAAATCCCAGCAGTTAATGCAGCTTTAGTATCGCTTGATTCAGATAATGGCGCCATTAAAGCAATTGTAGGCGGTTATGATTTCAATTTAAGTAAATTTAACCGAGCAACACAAGCGCTTCGACAATTAGGTTCGAATATTAAACCGTTTATTTATACTTCAACGTTAGAGCAAGGTTTAACAATGGCTACACTTCTTAATGACGCGCCAATTGTCCGCTCTACAGGTAGTGCTACATGGCGCCCGAAAAACTCGCCACCTAATTATGCTGGCCCATTACGTTTAAGAATAGGGCTAGGTATGTCTAAAAATGTAATGATGGTAAGAGCCTTGCGTGCAGTTGGTATTGATTATGCTGCGACTTATTTAGAGCGTTTTGGATTCCCTAAAGAAAATATTTCACATAATGAATCGTTAGCGTTAGGCTCTGCTTCATTTACACCGTTACAAGTAGCAAGAGCATATTCTGTTATCACTAATGGTGGTTATTTAATTACCCCATACTTAATTGAAAAAATAGAATACAATAATGGATCTGGTACAATTTATCAGCATCAACCGGTGATTGCTTGTCAAAATTGTAATGATGATGTTGTTACAGAAGAAGCAAAATCAATATCATTAGATAATGTTGAGAATGAATCTGATGGATCTGATAATGAAGAGCCAGAACAAGCCAACCTTAAATCAGATGATAATATCGTATTGCCAGATATAAACCTCGATAATAAAACGATTGATGTAACGCCAAAATATGCACCGCATACGGTAAATAGTGGAATCGCATTTATTATGAAAGATGGTCTTCGTTCTATTGTATTCGGTGGTTCAAATTGGCAAGGTACTGCATGGCGTGTAAAAGCATTGGGTAGGAAAGATGTTGGCGGTAAAACAGGAACAACCAATGCATCTAAAGACGTTTGGTTTTCTGGATTTGGCGGCAATATTGTAACGACTGTTTGGATGGGATTTGATGATCACCGGCGTGAGTTGGGGCGAACTTTTCGAGCTGAAGCAGGGGCTGTGACTGCAAATCCTGTATGGGTTGATTATATGAAAGTTGCCCTAAAAGATGTACCAATAAGAGAAGATGTCAAACCAGAGAATGTAATTTCTGTTACTATCGATGAAAAAACAGGATTACTGCCTCAATCTGGCTCTAAAACAATGTCAGAATATTTTATCAAAGGGACTGAACCAACAGGTTATGCTACGCAAGAAGTTGGTACTAGTGTAACAGATTCAGAGGGTAATACTTCAGAGCTTTTCTGATAAAGGATTTAAAATGAATGGTTCAATAAGAATTATTGGCGGAAAATGGCGTGGGCGTAAATTGCCAGTTTTAGACAAACAAGGATTGCGTCCAACCACGGATCGTATCAAAGAAACCCTATATAACTGGTTAATGCCAGTGATACATGATAGTGATTGTTTGGATTGTTTTTCAGGGAGCGGCTCATTAGGATTTGAAGCCGCATCGCGAGGCGCTAAAAGTGTTACCTTGCTTGAAAAAGATAAGCAAGTAGCACAACTACTTAATAAAAACAAACAGCTTATTGATAAAGATACTATCAATGTCTATCATACTGACACCTTACAGTGGTTAAATAAGCCTACTGAAAAACAGTTTGATATTGTATTTATCGATCCACCATTTCATCAAGCATTGGTAGCAAAAACGGTGAGTGCGCTTGGTAATAACAACTGGTTAAAACCATCAGCTTATATTTATATTGAAACAGAAATAGGGCATGATTTAACAGCTTATATTCCAACTAATTGGCATTTGCATCGCGAAAAAACTGCTGGGCAGGTTCACAGTTATCTTTTTATACAAGAAGGCATTTAATGTTTATATTTATTGGTAAAGTATTATATTCGTTTATATGGTTGTTTTTATTATTTAATCTTATTCACCCTTATCCAAAGCCAGCCAATGTGGTCGCCAATGTCGGTTTAATTGCGTTTGCTGTTACTCATGGTTTACAAGCGTTGATGTTAAATTCTACCATGACCAATCAAGAAAAGCAGCAAGACAAATTTAAAGTATTACGTTTGTTCTTATTTGGTATTTTTGAATCACTTAGCTGGAAAGATAAAAAATGAAAGCAAAAATAGTTGCCAAATAAAAAATTTTTTGTATAATGCTCTCCACTTCTTCCGAAGTATTCAAATAAGCGGGAATAGCTCAGTTGGTAGAGCACGACCTTGCCAAGGTCGGGGTCGCGAGTTCGAACCTCGTTTCCCGCTCCAATATAACATCACAGCATTGCAATACTCGCCAAGAAAATGGGTAAATGCCTTCTCTAGAATATAAGTAAAAATCATACCAGAATACATTATAGTACTGAAAATTTAGTACAGATTATAAACAATAGACGGTGAGTTATGCCTTATCTAATATGCAGCTTGCTAAAAAACTGAAAATGACAAATAGCATCTTAAGAAAGGTGTAAGTGTGCTTTATCAATAATCCAAATCGGTGAAGTATAAATATAGGGAACAACATTTATCATAGTATCTTGCACCTCCGATCAGCCGTCAATTAAAGATTAGCGTGCCAGATTATTACGCTTGGTGTAAACGTGAATCAAAATCAAATGGGTTATTTGATAATATCAAAGCGCTCTATTAGCAACATAAAGTACGGTTAAGCTCACCAATCACGGAGATAGGTTATGCGGTGTCAAAAAGAACGGGGAGTCGAGTACGATAAAAGTCATTCAGAAAAGATATTGATTTTATTTAAGTTTTTTGTGGTAACAAATAGTAACATTAATCCTTTTGCAGCAAGACTATTTTATGATGTACAGGCCAATACATTAAGTCTATTGATAAGTATTTGGTTTGTACCACTCCCAAAAAAGCTTATTTTGTCGTCAATTTCTCACTACCTAGTAGCCGAGAAAGTCAATATTGTAACGCAGATTTTAAGCGATTAGTTTTACAGTATGGACTTAGCCAAAGTGTGAGCATGGTTGACAATTGTTAGGATATACCATTGCTGAAATTTTTTTATACGTTAAAAAAACATTATTCATGATGATCACAAAACAAGGAAGAAGCCAATAAAGCCCTATTTACATATATTGAAACCGATTATAAGCGGGTTCGCCGACATTGAGCTAATGGCTAGATGTCACCAGCGCAATACCAAAATCAGTATTACCTTAATAACGCATTTATAGCGGCTAGTACAGTCTGATATTTTGGTGAGGATTAGTGATTATTAGGTTAAGTTGATATAAACGCTGATATAAAAGACAGGACAAGCGCCCTATCTTTTATTTATCTATTTATTCTAGTGCTTTACCTTTTGTTTCAGGTATTAAAAAGACAAATGCAGCTGCTGATAATAAGTAAGCCGCTGAAAGTAATGCAAGTGCATAGCTAGTTGAGTATATTTCGGCTAAATAAGCGATAAGCACTTGGGATATTCCCGCGATACCTCGCCCAACATTGAAGATAATATTTTCGGCGCTTGAGCGTGCATCAGTTGGATAATGTTCAGCAAGCAATGCACCGTATCCGCCCATCATGCCATTGACAAAAAAGCCAATGACTGAGCCAAATATGATTAATATCAACATATCCGTTTGATGGAAATAGAACCAAATCGAAACAGCTGAAATGAATAAAAATAGGATATAAGAAGGGCGACGACCAAATTTATCACATAACCAGCCAAAAATTAAGATCCCTAATGACATGCCAATGGTGGTTGAAATGGTCCAAAACATGGTGTTTTTAAACGGTAATTTGAGTTCTGTTGCAATCATATTTGGCATCCAAACCATCAGCCCATAAAAGCCGAAGTTTTGTACAGCACAAGCAATGGTTAATCCTAGTGTTGTTGCTGTGGTTCGTGGAGTTTTAAATAATTTACCTATAGCAATTTGGTTTTTGTTTTGGTTTTTTAGATTTTGCCATATTTCTGGCTCTTTTAATCCATTACGTGTCCATGCAACAAATAGAGCAGGTAGTACCCCTATGGCAAACGCCCAGCGCCAACCATAAACTTCACCAATAAAGTTTACCGTTAGTGCAGCCAAAATGATACCGACTTGAAAGCCTAATGCCACAATTGATGTGGCTCTTGAACGTTTATGTTTAGGCCAGCTTTCAGAAACTAAGGTCATACCAATGCCGAATTCGCCACCAAGTCCAAGTCCACTTAAAAAACGGAATATCAAAAAACATTCATAGTTAGGTGAAATTGCACATAACCCAGTAAAGAGGGAGAATATCAAAATTGTCCATGAAAAGACTTTTACTCGTCCATATTTATCTGCAAGCACCCCAAATAAAATACCACCCAATACTGCGCCAAGTAAGGTTACTGATGTTAAAGTTCCTAAATCTGTTTTTGTTAGGTTAAAACTGACTGAAATTAAGTTAAAGCAGACGGCTAAAATCATCATATCCATGCCATCAAGTGCATAACCTACTGTGGATGCAAAAAGTGTTTTCTTTTGATATGGGGTTGTGTGTTCACTTTCAGCTTGCGTGGTTAAGTCTACGTCAGGTTTCATGTTTACCTCTAGTTATTAAAATAGATAGTTACTTAAAATTTGCGTTTTATGGTGTTTAATTTGTGATTAAACGGCAGGTAAATTATAGCGGGGCAAGTATATACTTAAAACTTATAAAAAGCCAAGTTTAAAGCTTTTAAATTGTATTTTTATCCACCTATTTTATTATCGGTGGATAAGTTATGTTATTCTTCAGTAAAATACCAATAGCCTTTGTTGACAAAATCAAGCATTACTTGAAGTGTATTTTTGTCTTGTATCTGTTGGTAACATAGTGTGTCTGTTTTACAAAGCAGATCAATAATTGGCATAGGTAAATCAATTTTTTCACCATGAATGTAGCCAAACTCACCCACTTTAAGTATACGAATGCTGGGAACCCGATGTAACTGTGCGCCATTTTTTAGTAGTGATTCAAATTCATAATAATCGTATGGCGTTTCAACTGGGATAATATTTAAATCGTGCATTGGTATTGTAATATGCTTACCAAACCAATCATTGAATAATTTGGGTGTTTTGATTAAGTCGATGAGTTGATCTTGTATTTTTGCAAGTTCATAAGGTTGGACTTGGTACGGATCGTTAGGTAGCTTCAAATCCTTATCTTGATAATAAATAGCTGTTGGTAAGTTATCAATGATATAATCGGCAAAGTTACTTAGCAATGTTTGCGATGTTTGCGTTATAAAGCCGACAGAATAACTTAATGATTCACCAATTGATACGCCATTATGTGGACAACCTAGGGGGATGTATAAAATATCACCAGCGGTGATCTCTTCGTCAATGATTGGTTGATAGTCTTCAACATGCAATAATGCTTTGTGTGCACTATATTGCTTATAATTTTGATTGCGATCACCTACTTGCCAACGTCTACGCCCCATACCTTGAATAATAAAGACATCATAATTATCAATGTGTGGTCCAACGCCAGCACCTTTTGTTGCATAAGAAATCATTAAGTCATCAAATTGCCATTGTGGAAGGCATTTAAATGGTTCAATTAAGCGCGCTGCTTGCGTATGCCAATGATCAACGGCTTGAACTAGCAAGCTCCAATGATCTTCACCTAAGTCATCATATTGGGTAAATGGCCCAAATTGCGCGTCCCAGATACCATTTTTATTCGATACGATACGGCTATCTATCTCTTCTTCCATTGCTAGACCTGCTAGTTCATCAGGCGTAATAGGATCAATAAAATTAGCAAACGCTTTACGCAAGATTACAGGCTTTTTTTGCCAATAGTTTGTTAAAAAATCATCCCAATCAATGGCTAATTTATAATTCATTTAATTTTCCTTGCAGATTGAATAATTGACAAAAATTATACGTGGTTTTTTGTGCGATCTGTTCCAATGAAACACCTTTTAACACAGATAAATATTGTGCAACTTCACGAACATAAGCGGGTTGATTTTCTTTTCCTCGGTATGGAACAGGGGCAAGATAAGGGGAGTCAGTTTCGACCAAAATACGATCAAGTGGCACATATTTAGCAACTTCTCGCAGAGCTTCGGCATTTTTAAAGGTGATAATCCCTGAAAATGAAATATAAAAACCAATGTCTAATAGTTGTTTTGCGGTTTCGATGTCTTCTGTGAAGCAGTGTAGTACACCTGAATAGACATGCTCGTCTTTTAATATTTTTAAAGTGTCTTGTTTAGCATTACGGGTATGAACAATAATTGGTTTGCTGAACTTTCGACCTAGTCGAATATGTTCTTTAAATATAGTTTGTTGTAATTCTAGATTGTCTTGTTGGTAATAGTAATCGAGCCCTGTTTCTCCAAGTGCTACAACGTTGTCTTCTTGTGCTAAGATTTCAAATCTTTCTGCATCGTACGTTTCATCATCAAGGTTAAGCGGATGAATTCCACATGAAAACGAGCATTGATTTTTGTAGGGCAAAAGTTGCTTTTTCATCGATTCATAGCCCGATAATGTTGTTGCCACGCTTAAGCAGTGCTTAACATCGTTATTGTTTGCTTCTTGTAAAATATCTTCGATAGATTTAGTACTAAAATCCAAGCTATCCAAATGACAGTGGGAATCAATTAAAAACATAAAGATCTCTTTTTATTTATCAGAAAGTTGTTCAAAATCACGAACGGGTTTTATTGTGGACCAAGAACGGCAAGCTGGGCATAACCAATAAATGGAATTAACTGTAAATCCACACTTTTGGCATCGATAGTTAGGCACTGCTTTTATTTGTTCTCCCACCATGTTGCGTAAAAGTAAAAGACTTTGTTTTGCTTTGCCTTGTTCCGCATCAGCAACATGATAGTCCATTAATCGATAAAATCCTTTTAAATTAGGATGTTTAAGTAATTCACGGTACATATAGTATTGTGCAGCATCTAGACCTTTTTGTTTTTCAATAAGATCGGCAAGCATTAATTCGGCTACATTGCCAGAGTCTTGATCGACACATAACTGTAAAAATTGCTGAAATTCATGTTGGTTATTTAATTTTAAATAGCACTCTTTTAATAAAGGTAATGCTTCGCCAATAAAGGCTTTATCTTGCTGTAATATTTGTTGAAAACAGTTGATAGCTTGCTCTGTTTTATTTTGGATCATAAAAATTCGTCCTTGCATGAGCGAAGTTCGAGCGCATTTTGTGTCAGCGGTTGCTGATTTTTGTAATAAACTATTTGCTTTGTCAAGCTCATCATTAGCAATAGCCAGTGATGCTAATTCGCAGTAAAATTGTGCAATGTCGGTTTTATATTTTTCATTACCAAGTTTGACCAGTTTTGACGCCATGTTAATGGCATTTATCCATTCGCTGGTTGATTGATAGATGATGATAAGTTGTTGCAATGCGTATTGTTGGAAATCCTCTTCATCAATTAATTGCAAAAACATCTCTTCAGCACGATCGTAAAGGCCTGCAACCATATAATCACGACCAAGCTGTTGAATGGCTAATAGTCGTTGTTCAAACGTTAAAGACGAGCTTTCTAATAGCGCTTGGTGAATTCGTATTGCTCTGTCAACTTCTCCTCGTGAGCGAAATAAGTTACCTAACGTTAAATGAGCTTCAAGCGTGCCTTCGTCTTCTTTTAACATGTCCAAGAAAAGATCGACGGCTCTATCTTTTTGGTTAGACAAAAGAAAGTTCAACCCATCTACATATTCACGAGATAGGCGATTAGATTGGTTTAGATGTTTTTGTTTAGCATTTCTGTCACCCATATACCAACCGTATCCAGCCGCAATAGGAAGTAACAGAAATAACAGTTCAAACATAGTAATCTGTTCTTAATGGTTTTTAGTTAAGTTTAATTGTTGATGATTAGCCATGCTTTCATCATATTTTTTTTGTAGCTTGTTCAATTTTCGTTTTGTTGATGAATGCTGTAATTTAGATTTTATAAAGAAAATACCAGTTAAGATCCAACCAACAAGGAAACCAGAACCAAATAAAATGGCTAATAACACCGATAAGCGGATTTCAGTTTTAGCAACCAAATAATTAAATGTGACAATTTGATCATTGGACGAGCCTATCGCAATTGAGATAGCAAAGATGATAATTATTAATAAAATTGAGATAACAAATTTCATAATGTTGACCTTTCTTTTTTATTTTTAGTTAAAACGTTTTTGTTTATTATACCTGTTTATTTATACAAATTGCTTTGGCCAGTTAATCTATCTATCAACTATAGTGACGTTCGAAAATTACCTTTCTACTATATGCCATTTTCTATTACAAAAACAGCAGATTAATGAAATTATCCATGCAATTAATACGCTTGCTATTATATCAATAGGGCTGTGCATTCCTAATAATAATCGGCTGATTTCAATTAATATCGACCAAATAATCATAACCGATGTTATCACATAATGCTGTTTGAATTTCAGTAATAGCAAAGCTAAAAAAGCCCAAGTTACAGCAAATAAAGTATGCCCAGACGGAAATGAAAAACTAGTTTCATTTTGCCAGTGGTAAGATAACCAATTTGGGATTGTAGATGAATTTTTAAATAATTGCTGGATAAACTCTTTTTTTTCTGATGTCGTTTGTGAATAAAATTGTTGTTTATTAATATTAAATTCTTTTTCCATCCAAAGTACATAAGGCCTTGGCTCAGCTGTTTGCAATTTTAAAAAGTGTTTAATTATTTGCCCACTTAATATTGCGCTAACAAGAAGCAACCATAATAATATAATTTTATTTTTGGTTTTACTGGACTGTAATAGGCAAAAGACTAAAAATAAAATTGTCGATGTAATTATTGCCCAAGGAAAGCTTGCTGTTTCAGTTATTAAGAATAAATATTTAGATGTATTATTTAATGATGCTGGTTGCCAATGCCAATTTATGGCTATAATAATTAAAGGTGCAATCAAGAAAATAGCTAGTATGGCTATTGTTTTTTTTATTACTAAACCCATTTATAAACTCAATTAAGTATAATCTTGCTTAATATTTTAGCATAGAAGATAAATTTATTTTTATAAAATATTTTTTATGTTTTACTTAAAACGGAGACAATAATGCAATTAAAACGTGTTGCACAAGCAAAACTGCCAACGCCATGGGGATGTTTTACTATTGTTGGATTTGAAGAAATTGCAACAAAAAAGGATCATGCTGCATTAGTATTTGGTGATATATCCGATGATACACCAGTTCTTACAAGAATTCATTCTGAATGCTTAACTGGCGATGCGCTTTTTAGTTTACGCTGTGATTGTGGTTTTCAGTTAGAGGCAGCTTTAAAACAAATTGCAAAAGAAGGCAAAGGTGTTTTAATTTACCATCGCCAAGAAGGACGTAATATAGGTTTACTAAATAAAATTAGGGCTTATGCGTTACAAGATCAAGGTTTAGATACTGTTGAAGCCAATGAAAAGTTGGGTTTTGCAGCCGATGAACGTGATTTTACTCTATGTGCTGATATGTTGACGTTATTAGGTGTATCTCAGATACGTTTATTAACCAACAATCCAGAAAAAATAAGAGTGCTTGAACAGTCTGGAATTAAAATTACGCAACGTGAGCCATTGGAAGTTGGCGAAAATCCTAATAATGAACACTATTTAGAAACAAAAGCAAGCAAGATGGGGCACTTACTTCATTTGCATCACTGTCATTGTAAACATTAAGTTTTTGGTTAAATAGCGGTCAATTCATTTATGATTGAATGTTTATAAAACAGCAAAAGTTGTTAGAATAAAAAATCTCAAATGTTTTATATTTGAGATTTTTTTACAAAATGTAATATAAGAGCGATTTTAACTTATTGATCTTGTCTGTTTTACCAATAATTTTTTAATGTTAATATCAATCTTTATCACTGCGCAGCACGCCACCATTAGCGATCTGATCTTTTGATATTTCGTGCATGATAATTTGTACGGCTTCTGGCTTGCAGTTGAGGGTTTCAACAATAGCATTAGTGACGCGTTTTGCCATTTCTCTTTTTTGCTCTATTGTACGACCTTCTAAAAAGTCGATAACGACATTTGGCATAGTTTGCTCCTAGTTATTTATTTTAGCTAGTTGTTCATCCGTCAATGCAATTTCATCATTATGACATATGCCAATACCCGATTTTATAATTTGTTCAGCAATGGCTTTGGCTTCATCTAATGAGTGCATTTTATAAGTACCACACTGATATTCGTTTAATTCAGGAATCTGGTTTTGTGATTTTACAGCTAATACTGCATGCATTGATTTTTGCCATGCATCAACAACTAATTCCTCGTTGGGTTTGCCAATTAAGCTCATGTAAAATCCTGTACGGCACCCCATTGGTGAGATGTCGATGATTTCAATTTTATCACTGCTAAGATGCTCACGCATAAATCCTGCAAATAAATGCTCTAATGTATGAATCCCTTTTTCAGGTAAATTATCTTTGTTTGGAATAGTAAAGCGAAGATCAAACACAGTAATGTCATCGCCTTTTGGGGTTATCATTGTTTTTGCAATTCGCACAAAAGGTGCTTTCATTTTTGTATGATCAACTTTAAAACTATCTAATAAAGGCATAATATCCTCCTTGTTTTTTGATACTCGTTATTTTAATCAATCTATTAATTAGCACCAATAAAATTTATATTTATTGAGCAATTAAATTTAGCATTTCCTGCTCGTCAATCACTTTTATTCCCAATTCTTGGGCTTTATTTAGTTTAGATCCAGCGGCTTCTCCAGCAATAACTAGATCGGTGTTTTTTGATACGCTACCTGTTACTTTGGCACCGAGTTGCTTTAATTTGTTTTTGGCTTCATCTCGTGTTAAAACCGATAAAGTACCAGTTAATACTATAGTTTTACCTGAAAAAGGTGAATTAGAGTCAGATTTTTGTTCTTGTAGATTAAGATCTTGCCAGTGAATGCCAATTTCATTGCTGGTTAATTGTTCAATGACATCGCGATTATGCGGTTCTTGGAAAAAGTCTATAATGCTTTCTGCAATAACGGCGCCAATGTCATTTACTGTTTGTAGCTGTTCAAGTGAGGCATTTTCAATTGCGGGTAAACTGCCAAGCTGGTTAACCAGATTCTCGGCTGTAACTTCACCAACATTGGGAATGCCAAGCGCAAAGATGAAGCGGTTTAATGTTGTATTTTTAGATGCTTCTAGTGCATTTAGTAAATTATTAGCAGATTTTTCGCCAACTTTATCTAAGCTACATAGCATTGGCAGTGTTAGTTTATATAAATCTACAGGAGTTTTAACATAATCTTTATCAACTAGTTGCTCGATAAGTTTATCACCCATCCCATCTACGTTCATTGCTCGGCGTGAAACAAAGTGCTTTAAGGCTTCTTTGCGTTGTGCAGGGCAAATTAGACCTCCTGCACAACGTGAAACGGCTTGACCTTCATCTCGAACTATTTGTGAGCCACAAATTGGGCAGTGCGTTGGAAATATGATTTCTTTTGTGTTTTTGGGCCTTCTATCTAATATAACAGCAACAATTTTAGGAATAACATCACCAGCTCGACGTATTGTTACATAGTCGCCTTCACGGATACCTAATCGAGCAATTTCATCACTATTATGTAATGTTGCATTGCTGACAATAACACCCGCCACTGAAACAGGTTTAAGTCTGGCTACGGGAGTAATTGCTCCTGTGCGTCCAACTTGAAAGTCTACTTTGTTTAATTGTGTCACTTCTTCTTGGGCGGGGAATTTAAATGCGGTAGCCCATTTTGGTGCACGAGCAACAAAGCCCAGTTTATTTTGTTGTTCAATGCTATTGACTTTGATGACCACTCCGTCGATATCAAAATCTAATGACATTCGTTGTTCACCAATTTGTTTAAAATAGTCTAAAGCAGCTTGCGCACCTTGACGTTTTTCTACTTTATCACTTACTGGTAATCCCCACGCTTTAAATTGCATTAGGCGATCATAATGAGTGTTAGGTAATGCAACACCTTCGACAATGCCTACACCGTAACAAAAAAATGTCAGTGGCCGTTTAGCGGTGATTTTAGGATCCAATTGTCTTAATGACCCAGCGGCTGCGTTACGTGGATTGGCAAATATCTTTTCATTGCGTTTTTCTGCGTCTGAATTGAGTTTCTCGAATCCTTTGTGTGTCATAAATACTTCACCGCGCACTTCTAATCGAGTTGGGATGTTGTCACCTTTTAAAATTAACGGAATCACTTTTATGGTTTTTACATTTGCGGTGATGTCTTCGCCAGTTGTTCCATCACCTCGTGTTGCAGCTTGTATAAAGTGCCCATTTTCATAAAGTAGGCTGACGGCAAGTCCATCAAGTTTGAGCTCACAACAATATTCAACATGTTCATTGTCATTAAAATGAAGACGATCTTTAACTCGTTTGTTAAATGCAATAAAACCAGTATCATCAAAGACGTTATCAAGTGATAGCATAGGTATTTCATGCTTTATCGATGAAAATTGCTCTAATGGGGTGCCACCAACTCTTTGTGTTGGTGAATCGGGAGTAATAAGAGCTGGATATTGTTGTTCTAAAGTTTGTAGCTGTTTTATTAATTTATCATATTCAACATCGGGAATTTCTGGGGTGTCAAGCACATAATAACAGTACTCATGATGCCTAATTAGGCTTCGTAGCGAGGTCAATTGTTTTGTTATATCTTCAATCGATTCAGTTAAATTTACTGAGTGTTCAGTTTTATTCGATAGGGACATGATAATAGACTCTTAAATTAAAACGTCGGGTTTGGGAATATTATTACAACTTTAATTGAAATAATGTATGATTAAATGAGATCATTTAAATAAACATTTTTCATCAATATTTATTCGCACTCACCAACCGTGGTTGGTGATTTGTGTTAAATTTACTGATAAATATTGATGTTGTGGTTAAATTTTGTTACAAGACTTTTTAATTCGCTCTTTGTAACTGTCGATTTTTTGTGGTGTCAGCATATGGTGTTCATCATCTAATACCACACCGTTGACATCATCCGCTATGCGTTGTGCTGTTTGTAACATTAATTTGAAGTTTTGCTGATTGTTACCTTCAGTTGGAGCTATCATAAAAATAGATACACCTGGTGTGGTAAATTCATGCATTGTTTCAGGATCCAGATATCCTGGTGTGACCATATTAGCTAAACTAAATAATATTGAACCGTTACCTGCAGGATCTACATGGCGGTGAAAAATTCTCATATCACCAAATTGAAAACCTGATTGCATAATACTTGCAAGTAGTACATCACCTTGAAGTAATTTTCCATTAATACCAGTGACATTTAATACGATAATTTCGGTTGCGGGATCTTCTTTATTTATATCTAGTTTTTCAGGTTTGTTGTTATGGTTAATTTGATTATTGGTATCAATATTAACATCAACATGTTTTTCCTTGGTTGTTTGGATTAGATTAAGTTGTTGTTCATTTTCAAAAAGGTCATGATTTTCGTCGGTAGCGGGTTCTTTTGCTACGTCTGTATTAATTTTGAGCTGCTCATCCCGATCAGTAAATAAATCATCTTGCTGTGGTATATTTTCTTTTATAGATTCATTGATAATTACTTTATTTTCAACGATTTCATCATTTTTTGTTGTTTTTGGAGTGAGTAAAATCACCTCATCCTCTTCTATATCATTTGTAGGAAAGTTTTGATCTTGTTGCGTGCTTTGTGAAAATTTTTCTTTTTTATCTGAACTAAAAAGTGAAGATCGCTCCTTTTTATTAATCCAAAATCCATGGATGAACAATGCAATAATGACTAAGGATGCAACAACAACTAGAACAATACGTAAATTATCCATAATAACCATCTCTGTATTAAATTAAATATAGACTTAAATTATTCAATCATATTTTGAAAAAAATGATTATGGAGTATAGCAATGTAAATATTAATTTCTTTAACAATCTAGATTAATCTTCATTAAAGCAACCCCACCTAGTTTTTAGTATAACATTTTCTTTGAAATACGTTATAGCACTAAAAATTAATTAATATATATTACTTGATTTCTGACAATATTCATAATTATCAATATATATTTTTAATATCATAACTTAGTTCTCCATTTTTTAGAACTCCGTGCTATTAACTTGTAAAGTTACTTACAATTTATGCATATTTTTTGTAAAATCGCCAATCACGTTTAAAGATAAGATCTATTTTTAATAAAATAATTATTAAGTGTACTGAGGTCATTTTTATGAGATTTAACAAGCTATTATTAGCCTTGCCTGTGGCGCTTGCCAGCCTACTTTTACTAACAAGTTGTGATAATGGTAAACCGCAGAGAGGTTTACCAAAGGTAACTGTATTTAAGGTTGAGCCATTAAGTTATACATTAAAAATTAATTTACCAGGTAGAGTTGTCGCATCTCAAATTGCCGAAATTAGACCTCAAGTGAGTGGTATTGTTTTAAAACGTGAGTTTGATGAAAGTTCAAATGTTAAGGCAGGTCAGTCTCTTTATCAGATAGATCCAGCTATTTATCAAGCTAACTATGATAGTGCGGTAGCTAGTGTTGCTAGTGCTAAAGCAAATGCAAATATTGCTCAACTTACTCTTAAGCGTTATGCTGGATTATTAAATAGTAAGTCGATTAGCCAACAAGATTACGATAAAGCTGCCGCTGATGCTAAGCGAGCTGAAGCTGCAGTATTAGTTGCACAAGCGGCAGAGCATACCGCTAAAGTCAATTTGGATTATACGAAAGTGTATTCGCCGATTGATGGCTATATTGGCAAATCAAGTATTACCGAAGGCGCTTTGGTTTCAGCAGGGCAGCCTTCCCCATTAGCATTAGTTCAACAACTTGATCCTATTTATATTGATATGACTGAAGCAGCAACTCGTTACAATAAATATCTTCAAGATGAAAATGTAATTTATGAACCAATTAAAAGCAATAATGTTGAACTCTTTTTCAGCGATGGTTCAAAATATCCCGAAGCTGGTACTATTAAATTCTCTGATATGACGGTTAACGAAACAACAGGCACTGTAACTTTGCGTTCGCAATTTTCAAATAGTGATGGAAAGATTTTACCAGGTATGTTTGTTAAACCTAGACTAACATTAGGCATAATAAAAAACGCTATACTTGTTCCACAAAAAGGAATTACGAGTAATCAATTTGGACAATATACTGCAAAAATTTTAAAACCAGATAATACAGTAGAATATCGCCAGGGTATCCAAGTATATGCAGGAATAGGTGGCTATTGGATTGTAACAAAAGGGATTAATGCAGGAGAAGAAGTCATTATCACTGGATTACTTAATTTAACCGCTATCGAAAAGCCAATTAAAGATGCCCCTCCAATGAAAGTAACAAAAATAGGTGATCCTGATAAGCTTTCGCAGGAGCAATTAGATGGTATTCTCCAAAATAGTATGAAATAAGGGTAGATTGAATTATGGCTAAGTTTTTTATTGATAGACCAGTGTTTGCATGGGTAATTGCTATCATGATGATGCTAGGCGGTGCCTTATGTATAAAGTTGCTGGCTGTTGAACAGTATCCAGATATTGCTCCCCCTTCTGTAACTGTTAGTGCAACTTATCCGGGTGCTGATGCACAAACTATTGAAAATACAGTAACTCAGTTGATTGAACAAAATTTAACAGGGCTAGATAACCTCATTTATATGAAATCAACCAGTAGTGCACAAGGCTTTGTCCAAACAACATTGACTTTTGCGCCTGGTTCCAATCCTGATTTTGCTCAAGTGCAAGTTTTAAATAAGATAGAGAGTATTAAGTCTCGCTTACCTGAGAGTGTGCAAAAAAATGGCGTATCTGTTGCTAAAAACAATACCAGCTTTTTAAAAGTTGTTGGTTTTTATTCAACTAATCCGAAAAAAACACAGGCTGATATAGCTGACTTCGTCTATTCTACTGTGCAAGATCAAATTCGACGAGTTCAAGGGGTGGGTGATACTCAATTATTTGGTTCTGAATATGCTATGCGTATCTGGCTTGATCCCAATAAATTAACCTACTTTAATCTATCAATTGAAGAAATTATTGCAGCCATTCAAGCGCAAAATGCACAAGTAACCGCTGGACAGTTAGGCGCTTTACCTGTAAATGAAGGGCAAGAGCTTAATGCAACCATTACCGCACAATCGCGTTTAAAAACACCTGAACAATTTCAAAATATTCTTGTTCGAGTTAATACCGATGGTTCTAACATTTTATTAAAAGATGTGGCAATCGTTGAAATTGGCGCGTCGGATTATAACTTTATTTCTCATTATAATGGCAATGTATCAGCTGGCCTCGGGATATATTTAGCAACGGGCGCTAACCAATTAGATACTTCGGCAAAGGTGGATAAAAAATTAGAAGAGTTATCTAAAATTTTTCCAGAAGATATTAAATATTCTTTTCCATATGATACAACCCCATTTGTTAAGTTATCTATTAACAATGTAATTCATACATTAATTGAAGCAATCATTTTGGTTGTTATTGTCATGTATGTATTTTTACAAAATCTTCGATCGACACTTATACCTACTATCACTGTACCTGTTGTATTATTGGGGACATTTGCGATCCTCTATATTTGTGGATTTACCATTAATACCTTATCCATGTTTGCTATGGTACTTGCTATTGGATTGTTGGTGGATGATGCAATCGTTGTTATTGAAAATGTTGAACGTATCATGCATGATGAGGGTTTATCGCCTTATGATGCAACGGTTAAATCGATGGAGCAAATCACTTCAGCATTAGTTGGGATTGCTGTTGTTTTATCTGCTGTATTTGTGCCGATGGCGTTTTATGGTGGTGCTGCTGGGGGGATATATCGCCAGTTTTCAATTACCATAGTAACGGCAATGGGATTATCAGTATTGATGGCGATTATATTGACACCGGCACTTTGTGTGCAGATTTTGAAAGCGCCGTCTAAAAATAAAGTTAAGAAAAGTTCATTAGGTGAGAAATTAGAGTCGGTACCTCCATTTAGTTGGTGCTCAACAGGCACTAAACGCTTTTTTAAGTGGTTTAACCACTTTTATGATAAAAGTTTACGTTCTTATGAGAAAAGCGTTATTAAGGTTATCCGTAAGCCTATAGTTGCTTTTGTTTGTTATGCTTTAATACTCGTTGGATTGTTATTCGGTTTTAACCGTTTACCTACAGGTTTTTTACCAAATGAAGATCAGGGCGTGCTTTTAGTTTTAGTTGAATTACCACCGGGTTCCACATTAGAGCAAACCATGTCAGTTTTAAATAAAACCGCTCGTTTTTATACTGAAGAAAAAGTAAAGTCTGTTGAGGAAATATTTACTGTCGCTGGTTTTAGCATGGTTGGTCGTGGGCAAAATATGGGGATGGGTTTTATCCGATTAAAAAATTGGGATGAGCGCAAACGAGCCGATCAAAAAGTTAACGCTTTAGTTGGAGACGGCATGAGATTTGCGTCAACCATAACCGAAGGTCGTGTAATTGTAACTAATTTACCAGCAGTGCCATCTTTAGGTATGGCTAATGGTTTCTCTTATATGCTTAAAGATACTGCGGGATTAGGGCATCAAGCATTAGTTGCTGCGTTTTTCCAAATGCTTGAGCAAGCCTCTCATCATCCTGATTTACAACAAGTACGTCCAGCTAGTATGTTAGATGTTCCTCAATATAAAATTAATGTTGATTTTGAAACTGCACAGGCTCTTGGTGTGTCAGTCAGTAGTGTTAATACTGTATTATCTACAGCATTAGGTTCTGCTTATATTGATGACTTTGTTTATAATAACCGAGTTAAAAAAGTCTATCTGCAATCTGATGCACCTTACCGTATGTTGCCTGATGATTTTAGTTATTGGCATGTCAAAAATAAAAATGGGCAAATGGTACCTTATGATGCATTTGCAAGCACAACAAAAACTTATGGTTCACCCTCTTTAGAACGTTATGATGGTGTAGCAGCAATGGGTATAAGTGGCTTAGCTGCACCTGGAATGAGTTCTGGTCAAGCAATGACTGTGATGGAAGAATTATCAAAACAGTTACCAAAAGGATTTACATTTGATTGGACAGACATTTCGTATCAGGAACGTCAAACAGGTTCACAAACAACGACACTTTATATTATTTCAATCATTGTGGTATTCTTGTCACTAGCCGCGTTATACGAAAGCTGGACAGTGCCTATTTCGATTTTGTTCATTATTCCTCTTGGTATTTTAGGAACTGTTTATGCAACGATGTTTAGAGGACTTGATAATGATATTTACTTTATTGTTGGTTTATTGACCACTATGGGGCTGTCAGCTAAAAATGCTATTTTGATTGTTGAGTTTGCCAAGGATGCCCTTGAAAAAGAAGGTAAATCGTTAATAGATGCAACACTTGAAGCTTGCCGTTTGCGTCTACGTCCAATTTTGATGACTTCATTTGCCTTTATTCTTGGTGTACTACCACTAGCATTAAATAGTGGTGCTGGTTCTGCAAGTCAAAATGCAGTAGGTACTGGGGTAATTGGTGGTATGTTAACAGCAACATTTTTAACTATATTTTATGTACCGTTATTCTTCTTATTTATAACTAAATTATTTACTAAACATAAAAATAAAGCTGTGTTACCAACCAACCGCTCAAAAGCAAAAACTGAATAGTTAGTTTTTAATGCATGGATCAAATTGCATATTGGGCATGCATTTTAACGCGATATTAAGATAAAAAATGCGCCAATTTATTGGCGTATTTTTTGTTTATAGATGTCTACCATTACTTGATATTTAGTATATATTACTTACGAGACTTTATTAATTGTTGGCTGGTATGAGCGTGGGTAATTGCTATAGCTAAAGCATCAGCAGCATCGGCTTGCGGGCTAGCTGGTAATTTTAATAATAATTTTACCATATGCTGTACTTGTTTTTTATCTGCAGCACCAGTTCCTACTACACACTGCTTAACTAAACGAGCAGCATACTCAAAAACTGGTAAATTATTATTAACCGCAGCGACAATAGCAGCACCCCTGGCTTGACCTAATTTTAACGCAGAATCGGCATTACGAGCCATAAACACTTGCTCAATAACAAATATATCGGGTTGAAATTGGAGTATAATTTCACTGACACCTGCATATACCCGTTTTAAACGAGTAGGCAGATCATCAACAGAAGTACGGATACATCCACTGCCAAGATAGGAAAGTTGACGCCCAGTTTGGCGGATTACACCGTAACCCGTCAAACGAGAGCCTGGATCGATGCCAAGAATAATGGCCATTAAAGCGTTGCTGCGACCTCGTCAGAAACTTCACCGTTATGATAAACTTCTTGAACATCATCACAATCTTCGAGCATATCAATCAGACGTAATAATTTTGGTGCAGATTCAATGTCAAGATCGACTTTTGTTGCTGGAATCATTGATACTTCAGCGGCTTCAGCAACTAACCCTGCTGCATCAAGTGCATCTTTTACTTCACCAAATGTTTCTGGTGTGGTAAAAACATCAATAGCGCCATCATCGTAAGTAACAACATCATCAGCACCTGCTTCAAGCGCAGCATTCATCACTTGATCTTCATTGGTACCCGTCGGATATGAAATAACTCCTTTTTTGGTAAATAAATATGAAACTGAACCATCAGTACCTAAATTGCCACCCGTTTTAGTAAAGGCGTGGCGCACTTCTGATACGGTACGATTACGATTATCACTTAAGCATTCAACCATGACAGCAGTACCAGCAGGGCCATAGCCTTCATAAATGATTGTTTCCATATTGCTATCATCTTCACCACCAACACCACGAGCAACCGCTCGATTCATGGTATCGCGGGTCATATTATTCGATAATGCTTTGTCCATTGCTGCACGTAACCGTGGATTTGACGCTGGATCGCCGCCACCAAGTTTTGCTGCGGTTACCAACTCACGAATAATTTTGGTAAATATTTTACCGCGTTTTGCATCTTGCGCTGCTTTACGGTGTTTGGTATTGGCCCATTTACTATGACCTGCCATAAAATTCTCCAGATTAAATAATTTTAAAATCGCTGTATTTTAACAAACTTTTACTTAAAATTCATTATCAATATGTTTATTCATTTTTGATAGATTGATTATAGTGATTTTTTTTAGTTGTTAGCAAAAAAGCGCCTTATGTGAAGGCGCTTTTTTGTCATAGTATAATATAAAACAATAGGTGATTAACTCATTCCATACTGTTTTAGTTTTTTGCGTAGTGTACCGCGGTTGATACCAAGCATGTTAGCTGCTCTAGTTTGATTACCACGTGTATATTGCATAACCATATCAAGGAATGGATGTTCAACTTCAGCTAACACTAACTCATATAGATCAGTAGGGTCTTCACCATTTAATTGAGATAAATAGTTTTTTAAAGCTTGCTTCACTGAATCCCGCAAAGGTTTTTGTGTTATTTGGTCTTGAGAATTTACAGTCGTAAATTTAAGTGCTGCAGCTGTAACGCGTTGTTCTGACATAGTATTCTTAACTCTTTGGGTTATTTCTAATTTGACTAAAAAATGCTTTTAGTGTGCTTACTTGCTCACTTGTATTACTAAGTACACTAAAAAAGCGCCTGAATTGATCGCTGTCAGCATAATTCTTGGTATACCAATTTACATGCTTTCTGGCAATCCTTAATCCTTTGTATTCTCCATAGAATTGATAAAGCTCATCAAGATGCGATAACACAACTTGCTCTACTTCATCAATACTTTTATTTTTTTGTAACTGTCCATGTGTTAAATAGAATGCAATTTCTTCAAATATCCAAGGTCTCCCCTGTGCCGCTCGACCGATCATTATAGCATCGGCCTGCGTATATTGAAAAACATCTTTTGCCTGTTCTGGTGTACAAATATCTCCATTGGCAATTACAGGAATAGTAACGTTTTCTTTAACTGCCTTAATCGAGTCATATTCAGCCACACCGTTGAATAAGCATGCACGTGTTCTTCCATGAATAGTAATTGCCTTTATGCCACAATCCTGTGCAATTTGTGCGATTTCAATGCAATTTCTATGATCTTTATTCCATCCAGTCCGCGTTTTTAATGTTACCGGCACATTGACTGCGCCGACAACTTTCTGCAAAATATTTTTAATAAGTTTAGGATACTGCATTAAGGCAGATCCAGCCAATTTTTTATTGACCTTTTTTGCAGGGCATCCCATGTTAATATCAATTAATTGGGCGCCATGTTTGACGTTAAACTCAGCAGCTCTTGCCATTTCATCAGGATCTGAACCGACAATTTGTACTGCACGAATACCAATATCATCACTTGCTTTCATTCGCAAAGCTGATTTATCAGTATGCCAAACATCCGAATTTGCTAAAAACATTTCTGAAACTGTCATACCAGCACCAAATCGATAACATAAATTACGAAATGGTTTATCGCTGATTCCAGCCATTGGTGCAGCAATTAAATTATTCTTTAATTTTACTTCACCAATGCTAAGCAAATTAAGGTCGGCTATATTACGCATTTTTTTTCTAACTTAAAAGGGGGTAATGTTATTTTTTTTACTTTTTTTGCCAGTGATACGGCACCACTCTTCTTGTTCAACTACAGGGTCTAGTTCAAAATGGGGTTGATAAGCCATGCAAACACTAGATGATTGGCTGGACAAAATACCAGATAACCCTAGCTTACCTTGTGATTTTACTAATTTGCTTATATGTGGCTCAAGCTCTTTTAATGGCCCAGCTAAAATGTTGGCAACAACAACATCTGCCTGTAAATCATTAGGGATATCTTTTGATAAATAAAGTTCTAGTTTTTCGCTAACATCGTTACGCTGTGCATTGTCTCGGCTAGCTTGGATGGCTTGAGGATCGATATCAATACCAATTACACGTTTTGCACCTAATTTTAGTGCTGCAATGGCTAAAATACCTGATCCGCAACCATAATCAATAACCAATTTATCTGTAAGATCTAAACTATCGAGCCAAGTTAAGCATAATGCAGTAGTTGGATGAGTGCCAGTGCCAAATGCTAAGCCTGGATCCAACATAACATTAACTGCATTTGAATTAGGTACCTCGCACCAGCTTGGACAAATCCAAAGGCGTTTACCAAATTGCATAGGATGAAAGTTATCCATCCACTCACGTTCCCAATTTTTATCTTCTAATTGCTCAATTTTGTAAGAATATTGCTCAATATTTAATATTGCTTTTAATTCATCAATGTTTGTTTGCGCATCATATAACCCAATGACATCGGTATCTCCCCAAAGCTTAGTTTCACCTGGTAAAGGTTCAAAAACAGGATTATCATAAGTATCTTGAAATGTGACTGATACTGCACCTGATTCTTCTAACTGCTTGCTGATTTGTTCAGCAAGTTTGTTAGTTGTGTTAATTTTGAGTTGAATCCAAGGCATAATTTTTCTCTCTATTACAAAATATACCGAATATATTGGCTATAATAAAAACAATCAATCCAATAGTTAACGATGGCACAATTGGATGAAGTGATAGTAGTTTAATATTATAGCCAGCTAATAATATGTAACTCGCTGCTCCAGCAAGCATTGAGTAAAGCGCACCAGTTGCATTGGCTTTTTTCCAATATAATCCAAGGACTAATGGCCATAAAAATACAGCTTCAAGCCCACCAAAAGCGAGTAAATTTAGCCAAATTATCATATCTGGTGGATTCCAAGCAGCCAAAATAAGTAGTCCGCCAAAAATAAAGGTGATAATAACGGATAGGCGAGTTAGCATTTTATCATTATATTTTTTACTATGTCTCGTGCTTAAAAATAGGTCTTTAATTATTACCGATGAAACTTGTAATAATTGAGCATTAATTGTTGACATAATAGCAGCAAGTGGCGCAGCCAAAAAGATTCCAGCGGCAAAAGGGGGTAATACATTGATGATCAATGTTGGCACTATTTGATCAGGAATTGTTAGATCATCAACAATAGCACGACCTAAAGCGCCAGATAGGTGCATTGTTAGCATGATAATGGTAACAACAATAGTACCAATAATAATCCCCCGATGTACAGCTTTGCTATCTTTATAAGCCATACAGCGCACCGCAGTATGAGGTAAGCCAACTACACCAAAACAGACTAATATCCAAAATGAAGCCATGAAAGGAAAATCCATAAAATCATTTGGTCCTTGTGGTGCTAGCAGTGCGGGATCTATTTGTGCCAATCGAGTGATAATTGCCGTAATTCCACCACCATTATAAATAATAGCCCCAAGTAATAATATAGCACCAATGATCATTATTAAACCTTGAAATGCATCATTTAAAATGCTAGCTCTGAAGCCACCAAAAGCAGTATAAATTACAGTACCAATACCAAATATTAATAATCCAGTATGATAAGGAATTCCAACTGAAGATTGAAGTAAGCGAGCACCACCGACAAATTGTACTGTCATTGCGCCAATAAAGGCAACGACAAGCGCTATGCTTGCAAACCAAACAATAAGTTTACTTCGGTAATGGGCATAGAGCATATCACTTAAGGTAATTGCATTATATTTACGTGCTAAAATCGCAAATTTTTTACCTAGAATACCAAGTGAAAGTAAAACGGTAGGGACTTGAATCATGGATAGCAATACCCATCCAAGTCCAAGTTTATAAGCTGCACCAGGACCACCAATAAACGAGCTTGCACTAATATAAGTTGCAGCTAATGTCATGGCGAGTAGAAATCCACCCATAGTTCGATTACCAATAAAATAATCAGTAAATTGATTTACTTTTTTGCGTTTAACATAAGCATAAATTGATAACGCAAATACAAAAATAAGGTAGATAACAAGCGGTAAAATAATATCAAAATGCATTGGTTAATCACTTAGTTTGTTCTAACGAGATATTTTTGAATTGAAATTTTACAACTACCCAGCACAGCAATATAAAACCTAGAGGTACCATAATGCAAGATAGTTCAAACCACAATGGGAGTCCTAAAAAACCTAGTTTGTTACTAACGCAGTAAGCACAAATAATCCAGCCAAGAAGATAAATAAATGTTAATACTAATGATAGTTTAGCTTCTTTACTTGCTTGCTTATATCGAGCATCCATATTGATTTATTGATGAATTGAAGGTGGCTTAGATTAAAAGAAAGTACTTAACTTAGCAAGTTTATTGCAATTTATGCAATATAGTCTTTTAAATATATCAATTTCAGCAATAACAAAAGTAATATATAGTGCTTGATAAATTGATTATGAATAATTCAACTCATGGAGAGAATAATGTCAAATTATTTTAATACACTAAATTTACGTGAAAAATTAGAGCAACTAGGTCAATGCCGTTTTATGGCTCGCAATGAATTTGCGTCGGAAGCTGATTTTCTAAAAGGTAAGAAAATTGTAATTGTTGGTTGTGGTGCTCAGGGACTGAACCAAGGTCTTAATATGCGTGACTCGGGTTTAGATATTGCTTATACATTACGTAAAGAGGCTATTGTTGAAAAGCGTGCATCATGGAAAAAAGCAACCGAGAATGGTTTTAAAGTTGGCAGTTATGAAGAATTAATTCCTACAGCAGATCTTGTCATTAACTTGACACCAGACAAACAGCATTCAGCTGTTGTACAAGCTATCCAACCATTGATGAAACAAGGCGCAACGCTAGGTTATTCACATGGTTTTAATATTGTCGAAGTCGGGGAAAAGATTCGACCTGATATCACTGTTGTAATGGTAGCACCTAAATGCCCAGGAACAGAAGTGCGTGAAGAGTATAAACGTGGCTTTGGAGTGCCTACACTTATTGCTGTTCACCCAGAAAACGATCCAAAAGGTGAGGGTTTAGCTATTGCTAAAGCATGGGCAGCAGCAACTGGCGGGCATCGAGCGGGTGTTCTACAGTCATCATTTGTCGCTGAAGTTAAGTCAGATTTAATGGGGGAGCAAACCATTCTTTGTGGTATGTTACAGACAGGATCATTACTTTGTTTTGATAAATTAGTTTCAGATGGCGTTGATCCAGCTTATGCATGTAAATTACTCCAATTTGGTTGGGAAACGATCACTGAAGCCTTAAAACAAGGCGGTATTACTTTAATGATGGATCGTTTATCAAACCCAGCTAAATTAAGAGCAAATGCTTTAGCAAAAGAATTAAAAGTGATCATGACCGATCTTTATCGTAAACATATGGATGATATTATTTCTGGCGAGTTTTCATCAACGATGATGAAAGACTGGGCTAATGATGATGCCAACCTGCTTAGATGGCGTAAAGAAACTGGCGAAACCGCATTTGAAAAAGCCGCCGAATATCAAGGTAAAATTGACGAGCAAGCTTATTTTGATCAAGGAGTTGTTATGGTTGCGATGGTTAAAGCTGGTGTTGAACTTGCGTTCGAAACTATGCTTGAATCTGGTATTTTACCTGAATCAGCTTATTATGAATCATTACATGAATTACCACTTATTGCTAATACTATTGCGCGTAAGCGCTTGTATGAAATGAATGTCGTCATTTCAGATACAGCTGAGTATGGTAACTATCTGTTTGCTAATGCAGCGGTACCATTGCTAAGAGAGAAATTTATGCCAATGTTGCAATCTGGTGATCTTGGTAAAGCGATTCCAGAAGGTCGTGTTGATAATGCTTATTTACGTGATGTAAATGATGAAATTCGCAATCATCCAATCGAAATTATTGGACGAAAACTGCGTAGCTATATGACAGATATGAAACGTATTAATGTAGCAAGCTAAACTATGTTATCATAGAATAGAAAGGTGCTCAAAAGCACCTTTCAGATTGATGACAAACCTCGATATAATTCGGGGTTTATTTTTTTATTTAAACCATAAATAGGATTTTTAATTTGGATTTTATTAAATAAATTAAAAAATAGCCTAAAAAAACGTAACAAAAATAGCTTTATCGCTATTTTCTTGATATTTTGAGCCGTTGCGGCCAATAAACACTGCATTTGAACCTGCGCTCTTCCTCTAAATCGTGCATAGCGATGTCCGTGATGTTGTTTAGCATCAGCAAAGCTGCGCTCTATCGTTTCTTTTCGCCGAGCATAGACTTTTTTACCCCACTGACTTAAACGAATCTCGTTGGCTTTCTCTTTATCTGCTTCCCAGATATGCCGTGTGATGACTTTCTGTGTATTTTTACTCTGTGTACACTGTGACAATAACGGACAGATTTTGCAGGTTGTTGCATCAGAATGATAATGACGATAACCTTCCCTGCTGGTAGTTTTATATATTAATGTTTGCCCGTTTGGGCAAGTATAAGTATCGTTTTGACTGTTATAGATAAACTGCTTTTTTCTGATGGGATTCGCACCATGGGTGGGACGACGATAACCCAACACCGGATATATCTGCTCTGCCAGCAGTAAATGGCAAATGGGAGCCGTAAAATAACCCGCATCAAGGCCGACACCAACCGGATTAAAGCCAAACCGCTCTAACTGGCGTTTTAATCGAGCCATGTAAGGCTGGGAATCATGGATATTTCCAGCTGTGACATAGGTATCGGT